>JAICSG010000215.1 GCA_025937035.1 Thermoanaerobaculia bacterium
CCGAGCTGGCGCCCGGCATGCCCGCGCCGCTCCCCCAGGAGGCTCCCGCCGCCGCTCCCCAGCCCGCGCCCGCGGCAAAACCCGCCGCGGCCTCCGCGGGCGGCGACGTGCGGGTGGACGCGCTGGCCCTCGACGCGGTGGCCGAGCGGGCCACCCAGGTGCGCATCATGGCGGTGGCCGGCCGGCAGGTGATCGACCGCATCTACGACCTCGCCCGGCTGGCCGAGGACGGCCTCCACGAGCCGCAGCCCACCCAGGTGCTGGCCGTGCTCGCCACCATGCTCCGGCGGGTGGCGGTGGAGCTGGAGGGCGGGCAGCGCCGGCTGATCCGCTCGGCCGAGGAGCAGTTGGAGAAGATGCTCTCGCTGCAGCTCCAGCCCATGCGCGGCTTCCTGCTCTCCTTCGCCCGCTATGCCCGCGAGCTGGCCCGCTCGCTGCACCGCGAGGTCGAGGTGGAGTTGGAAGGCGAGGAGACCCGGCTCGACCGCCGCATCGCCCGCGAGCTGGAGGAGGCTCTGCTCCACCTGGTGCGCAACGCCGTGGACCATGGCATCGAGGCCCCGGAGGTGCGCGAGGCGCGGGGCAAGCCCAAGGCCGGCCGCATCCGCATCAAGGCGCTGGCGGACGGCCCCCGGGTGCGGCTGGTGATCGAGGACGACGGCGGGGGGATCGACATCCAGCGGGTTCTCCAGCACGCGGTCGAGGTGGGGCTGGTGGACGCCGCGACCGCCGCCAACATGGGCAAGAAGGAGGCCCTGCGGCTGCTCTTCGCCCCCGGCTTCTCCACCCGCAAGCAGGTCTCGGAGATCTCCGGCCGCGGCGTCGGGCTGGACGTGGTGGCCACCGCCGTCAACCGCGTCGGGGGTGAGGTCTTCGTGGACACCGAGCCGCGCAAGGGGACCACCTTTACGATGGAGGTGCCGGTGGCGCGGCGCGGCGAATCGGTGATGCTGCTGCGGGTGGGGCAGCTCCGGGTCGCCCTCCCCGCCGCCGTGGTGCGCCGGGCGGGCCGCATCGATCCTGGCGCGGTGGTGGAGCGCGACGGCCGCACCCTGGTGACGGTGGGGGACCGGCTGGTCCCCTTCGTGCCGCTGGCCCGCCTCTACGGCCAGCCGCCGGCCGAGAGCCAGCTCCTGCTGGAGGGGGTGGTCTCCGGCCAGCCGCTCGCCCTCGCCGTGGACACCGTTGAGGGGGAGGAGGAGGTGCTGGTGCGGCCGATCACCCGCCGCGCGCCCACCGACCGGCTGCTCGAAGGGGTGGCCCTGCTCGCCTCGGGCGAGCCGGTGGGGGTGCTCTCCCCCTCGATGCTCTCGCAGCGCGAATACCTGCGCGCCCTGCCCACGGCGCGTCCGCAGGTGGTGATCCGCCGCACGCGGGTGCTGCTGGTGGACGATTCCCTGGTCACCCGCGAGATGGAGCGCCGCCTGCTGGAGGACGCCGGCTTCGAGGTGACCGCCGCCGGGGACGCCGAGGAGGCGCTCTCGCTGCTGGGCGAGGAGAGCTTCGACTGCGTGGTCACCGACATCGAGATGCCCCGCATGGACGGCTTCGAGCTGGCCGCCCACCTGCGCGGCATGGAGCACTTCGCCCACCTGCCGATCATCGTCGTCTCGACGCGCGACCGTCCGGAGGACCGCCTGCGCGGCCTCAAGGTCGGCGCCGACGCCTATCTCACCAAGCAGAGCCTGGACGCGGGCGAGCTCGTCGACCTCGTGCGGCGGTTGAGCGGGAGCGGGCGCTAACCCGCGAAGCGGAGATGGGAAATTGATCCGGGTTTTGTTGGTCGACGACTCCGCCTCCGTCCGGGCGGTGCTGAAGCGCTTCTTCCGCAAGACGCGCGACATCGAGGTGGTGGGGGAGGCCGAGGACGGCGCGCAGGCGGTGCAGAGGGTGATCGATCTCCAGCCGCACGTGGTGGTGATGGACCTCCAGATGCCGGTGCTCGACGGCTATGACGCCACCGAGCGGATCATGGAGGTGCGGCCAACGCCGATCGTCGTCCTCTCCTCGCGGGCCAACCGCAATCAGATGCAGACCGCCTTCGAGGCGATGCGGCGCGGCGCCCTGGAGGTCCTCCCCAAGCCCGAGGACACCCCGAGCTGGCAACAGCTCGCCGAGAGCCTGCCCGAGACCGTGCGCACCGTCTCCAGCGCCCGCACCGTGCGCCGCGCCCGCAAGCCGGCGCGGACGGCGCCCATCCCCACCCCCGGCGGTGTCCTCCGGGAGCGGGAGCTGAAGTGGGTGGCGATCGGCGCCTCGACGGGCGGGCCGGCGGCCATCCGCGAGCTGCTCGGCGAGGTGCCGGAGGACGCGCCGGTGGGCTTCCTGATCGTCCAGCACATCGCCTCCGGCTTCGAGCTGGGCTTCGCCGACTGGCTCAACAAGGAGCTGCCGTTCGACGTCCGCCTGGCCACCGACGGCGAGGTCCTCCGCCGCGGCACGGTGCGGCTGGCGCCCGGCGGCTCCCATCTGCGGCTGGAAAACGACGGGATGCTGCGCCTCGATCCCCACACGCCCCCGCGGCGCGGTCACCGGCCGGCGGTGGACGAGATGTTCCAGTCAGCCGCCGAGCACTGCCCCCACGAGGTGGTGGGCGTGCTGATGCCCGGCATGGGGTCCGACGGCGTCGAGGGGCTGCTGGCGCTGCGCCAGGCGGGCGGGGTCACCCTGGCGCAGGACGAGGCCAGCTCGGTGGTCTTCGGCATGCCGCGCGTGGCCCTGGAGAAGGGCGCCGCCGACGTGGCCCTGCCGCCGCGCGAGCTCGCCCGCGCCCTCACCCGGCTGTGGACCAAGGGGGAACGGTGAACCGCCGGGTGCTGGTGGTGGACGACAGCGAGGTGACCCGGGCCATCCTCGCCCGCACCCTGCGCGGCGCCGGCTTCGAGGTGGTGGAGGCGCGCGACGGCGCCGAGGGGGCCATGGCCGCCCTGCGCGAGCAGCCGGCGGTGGTGGTGACCGACCTCGAGATGCCGATCATGGACGGCTTCCCCCTGCTGCGGCTGCTCAAGGCCGATCCGGCCAGCGCGCACATGCCGGTGCTCATCCTCACCAGCCACGGCGAGGCGGCCTCCCGCTACTGGAGCCTGCGCACGGGCGCGGATGCCTATCTCACCAAGGACCACCGTCCGGGCGAGCTGGTGGAGACCGTCAAGCGGCTGGTCCGCCAGGCCGGCTCCCGGCCTGCTCCCCCCCAGGCCCTGGGCCTCGATCCGCAATCGATCGGGCCGGTCGAGGTGCTGGCCCGGGTGGCGCGCCACCTCGACGCCTCGCTGCTCCAGGCCACCGTGCTCAACACCCTGCTGGAGAAAGGGATGGCCGCCGCCGACTTCCACGAGGCGGCGCGCGGGGCGCTGGAGACGCTCGGGCAGATCGTGGACGCCCAGTTCCTGGCCGTGGCCATGGCGGAGCTCGACGCCGGGATGGTCCAGATCTTCCTCAACGACCCGGTCCGCCAAGCCGACGTCGACGTGCTGAGCGACCTGCTCGCCAAGACGGTCTCGCAGGCGCCGGACACGCCGGTCGAGGTGCGGATCGGCGGCGAGCGGGGGAGCGTGGCGGTCGATCTCGAACGGGCCGTCTGGCTGCCGCTGCCCGTGCGTGACGGCACCGGCGTGCTCACCTTCCTCCCCCGCGATCCCCACGAATTTGCCGCCTCGTCCACCGACGAGCTGATCGAGGCCCTGCTCAGCCATATGGCGCTGGTGCTCGACAACGCCCGCCTCTCGCAGAGGCTGCACGAGCTCTCCACCCTCGACGGCCTCACCCGGCAGCTCAACCACCGGGTGATCTACGACCGCCTGACCGAAGAGCTCGAGCGGGCCCGCCGCTACAAGTACCCCCTGAGCGTGGTGCTCTGCGATTTCGATCACTTCAAGGAGATCAACGACACCTACGGCCATCTGGCCGGCGACGCCGTGCTGCGCGAGGGGGCGGCCGTGCTCCGCAAGCACCTGCGCACCACCGACCTGCTGGGGCGCTACGGCGGCGAGGAGTTCCTGGCCGTGCTGCCCCAGGTGGAGCTGGGGTCGGCCCGCCAGGCCGCCGAGCGTCTGCGCCTGGGGCTGGAGAGCACCCCCGTGCGGCTGCCGGACGGCGGGAAGATCCACATCACCGCCTCCTTCGGCGTGGCGGACCGTGACGAGGTCTCCGGCGGGACGGGGAGCGACCTGCTGGTCTCGCTCGCCGACCGTCGCCTGTACGAGGCCAAGGCCGACGGCCGCAACCGGGTCCGTCCATGACCCAGCCCACCTCCACCGCCCTGCAGCAGCTCGTCGTCCTCATCCGCGAGGCCACGGGCAACGTCATCCCCACGGCGCGGCTGAGCTTCCTGGAGGAGGTGGCCCAGCGGCGGGCCCAGGTGACCGGCCGCGGCAGCCTGGAGGAGTACGTGCGGGCGCTGGCGGCCCACCAGATCGAGGGGGAGTGGGGGACGCTGGTCTCGCTGGTCACCATCAAGGAGTCCTACTTCTTCCGGGCGCCGCAGCAGTTCGAGGTGATCGTCAGGCAGGTGCTCCCCGGGCTCGCCCGGGCCCGCGCCGGCACGCGCCACCTGCGGATCTGGTCCGCCGCCTGCGCGCGGGGGGAGGAGCCCGCGACCCTCGCCATGCTGCTGGCCGAGGAGCCGTCCCTCAACGGCTGGACCTGGACCATCGTGGCGACCGATCTCGACGAGGAGGCGCTCGCCGGGGCGAAGCTGGGGCTCTATGGCGAAAGGGCGGTCTCCCAGGTGCCGCCGCCGATGCTGGAGCGCTGGTTCAAGCGCCGGGGGAAGCTCTTCGAGCTCGACGCCGGGCTGCGCTCGCGGATCTCCTATCAGAGCCTCAACCTCGCCCACGCGCCCTTCGCGCTGCCGTTCGCCGAGTGCGACCTGGTGCTGATGCGGAACGTCCTGATCTACTTCCGCCGGCCGCTCCAGCGCTGGGTGGTCTCGCAGGTGGCGAAGCTGCTGGCGCCGGAGGGCTATCTGTTCCTGGGCGCCTCGGAGACCCTCTGGCAGATCCAGGACGAGCTCGAATCGGTGGACCTCGGCCCCTGCTTCGCCTACCGCCACCGCAAGCCCCAGCCCGCCGCGGTACCCGCCACGCCGCCGCCGAAGCGGGTCCACCGGAAGCCCCCGCCCGAGCCGCCGGCCGAGGAGAAGCCCCGCTGGAACGGCGAGACGCCGCGCGACTGGAGCGTCTCCCGGGCCGCCACGGCGGTGGCGCCAGCGCCGGAGCCGCCCCCCGCGGCGCCCGCCGGCGGCGTCCAGGAGCGCCTCCTCGCCGCCGCCCGCGACCTCGCGGAGAACCGCATCGAGGAGGCCCGCCGCATCCTGGACGCGATCCTGGCGGCCGACCCCTCCGAGCCCGCCGCCCACGCCCTCGTGGGGTTCCTGCACGACCTCTGCGGCCGCACCGAGGAGGCCGTGGGAGCCTACCGCGCCGCGCTCTACCTCGATCCCGCCCTCTTCCAGCCGCGGGTCCTGCTGGCCGACTGTCTGCTGCGTCTGGGCAAGCGCGACCTCGCCGAGCACCAGTTCCGGGAGGTGCTCACTTTGCTCACGAGCGGCCGGGAGAAGGCGCTGGGCCTCTTCGAGGGGCTGCCCCTGCCGGACCGGGAACGGGCGCAGCGGCGGTGCCGGCAGGTGCTGAAGGGGGGGTAGGAGGCCGCCCTTTGGAATTCCGCACCCCCGGCGGCACATTGAACAGGGCATGGCCACCGTCCGCCGCCCCGCCGTAGCCGGCACGTTCTATCCCGACGACCCCCGCGAGCTGACCTCGATGGTCGAGGGTTTCCTGCGCGAGGGGACTCCTCCAGACGGCCGGCGGGCTCCCAAGGCGATCATCGCGCCCCACGCGGGGTACGTCTATTCGGGTCCGATCGCCGGCAGCGCGTTCCGGGCGATCGCGGCCAACGGGGAGACCATCGAGCGGGTGGTCCTGATCGGGCCGGCCCACTTCGTGCCGATCCGCGGGATGGCGCTGCCGGGCGATCCCTGGTTCGCGACCCCGCTCGGCGAGGTGAAGGTGGAGCCGGAAGGGGCCCAGGCGTCCATCCGGCTGCCGCAGGTGCGGGTGATCCCCGAGGCCCACGCGCGCGAGCACTCGCTGGAGGTGGAGGTCCCCTTCCTCCAGACCCTGCTCGGCGAATTCGTCCTCGTCCCCCTGGTGGCGGGCGCCGCGACGGGCGAGGAGGTGGCCGAGGTGCTGGAGCGGCTGTGGGGCGGACCGGAGACCCTGATCGTCATCAGCTCCGACCTGTCGCACTACCTGCGCTACGAGGCGGCGCAACGGGCGGACCGGGAGACCGCGGACCGCATCCTCGCCCTGGAGGGCCCTCTGGAGCCCCAACAGGCCTGCGGCGCCGTGCCGATCAACGGCCTGCTGGAAGCGGCGCGGCGGCGGGACCTCATCCCCGAGCTGCTCGACCTGCGCAATTCGGCCGACACCGCGGGAGACCCTTCGCGGGTGGTCGGCTATGGAGCGTTCGCGTTTTATGACCGAGACTGAGACCCCCTGGACCTACGAGCGGGGCCGGACCCTGCTGCGGATCGCCCGCCAGAGCCTCTCCGAGGCGCTCGGCCTGGGCAAGAGCCCGAGCGGCTGGGACGATCCCTGGCTGCGCGAGCCGGGAGCCACCTTCGTGACCCTGCGCCTGCGGGGCGACCTGCGCGGCTGCGTGGGCTCGATCCAGGCCTACCGTCCCCTGTTCGACGACGTCTGGCGCAACGCCCGGGCTTCGGCCTTTCACGACACGCGCTTCCCGCCGGTGGCGCCCGACGAGCTGCGGGACATCTCCATGGAGGTCTCGCTCCTCTCGGCCCCGGAGCTGGTCC
>JAICSG010000006.1 GCA_025937035.1 Thermoanaerobaculia bacterium
GGAAGGAGTACTCGGTGCGCGACTCCGCGGCGCCGATCTACGACCGCTCGGGCGCCGCCCTGGGCGCCGTCCTGGTGTTCAAGGACGTGACCCAGCTCCGCGGCATGGAGCGCGAGATGATCTACCTCGCGAGCCACGACGCCCTGACCGGCCTGATCAACCGCCGCGAGCTCGAGGTCCGCCTGAAGCGGGCCATCCGGGGGGCCCGCGCCGAGCGCCGCCTGCACGTGCTGCTCTATCTCGACCTCGACGAGTTCAAGGTGGTCAACGACACCTGCGGCCACCTGGTGGGCGACGAGATGCTCAAGCAGATCACCGCCCTGCTGCGCTCGCGGGTGCGCCGGAGCGACGTCCTGGCCCGCCTGGGCGGCGACGAGTTCGGGGTCCTGCTGGAGGACTGCCCCCTCGACCAGGCCCGCCAGATCGCCGAGGAGATGCGCCGCACGGTCAAGGAGTTCCGCTTCTGCTGGCGCGATCAGATCTTCGAGGTGGGGGTCTCGATCGGCCTGGTGCCCATCGACGCCGACAGCGGCGACCTGGCCCAGGTGATGAGCGCCGCCGACGCCGCCTGCTACGTGGCCAAGGACAACGGGCGCAACCGGGTCCACGAGTACGAGCGGGACGACACCCTGGTGGCCGAGCGCTACGGCGAGATGCAGTGGGTCCACCGCATCCACCGCTCCTTCGAGGACAAGCGCTTCCGCCTCTTCTACCAGCTCATCCAGCCGCTGGGCGGCGAGGGGAGCTCGCGCGACCTCCTCTGCGAGGTCCTCATCCGCATGCTCGGCAGCGACGGCAAGGTGATCGAGCCCTCGGCCTTCATCGCCGCCGCCGAGCGCTACCACCTCATCGGCTCGCTCGACCGCTGGGTGGTGAAGACCGCCTTCGGCGCCCTGGCCGAGGCGCAGCGGCGGGAGTGGTCGCGGCCGGTCCTCTTCGCCATCAACCTCTCCGGCCAGTCGCTGGGCGAGGAGGGCTTTCTCACCTACGTGGTCGAGGAGCTGGAGAAGAGCCGGGTCGACTCGCGGCGCATCTGCTTCGAGATCACCGAGACGGCGGCGATCAGCAAGCTCGACAGCGCCATCCGCTTCATCACCATGCTCAAGAGCAAGGGGTGCCGCTTCATCCTCGACGACTTCGGCAGCGGCCTCTCCTCCTTCGCCTACCTGCGCGACCTCCAGGTGGACTTCCTGAAGATCGACGGCGAGTTCGTGCAGAACATGATGGAGGATCGGGTGAAGCGGGCGATGGTGGAATCGATCAACCAGATCGGCCACGTGATGGGCCTGCAGACCATCGCCGAATGGGTGGAGAACCGCCAGACCTTCGACGCCCTGAAGGAGCTGGGGGTGGATTACGCCCAGGGGTACTGGCTGTGTCGGCCCCAGCCTCTGGTACACGACGTATAGGGGCGGGGAAGGGATCCCCGCCCCGTCCGGCGCCTACACCCGCACCCGGCTCGGACCCGCCGCCTTCACCGACTCGTCGACCTCGCTCTCGTACTTCTTGAAGTTGTCGGCGAACATGTCGGCGAGCTTGCTCGCCTGGGCGTCGTAGGCGTCGGGGCTGTGCCAGGTCTCGCGGGGGTGGAGGAGCTTGTCCGGCACGCCGTCGATGCGCACCGGCACGGCGAGGCCGAAGATCGGGTCGGTCCGGGTCTCGACGTGGTCGAGCTCGCCGGTCAGCGCGGCGGCCACCATGCGGCGGGTGAAGCCGAGCTTCATCCGCTGCCCCACGCCGTACGGGCCGCCCGTCCAGCCGGTGTTGAGCAGCCAGACCCGCGAGCCGTGCGCCTTCAGCTTCTCGCCCAGCATCTTGGCGTAGACGCCGGGATGGAGCGGCAGGAAGGGGGAGCCGAAGCAGGTGCTGAAGGTCACCTTGGGCTCGGTGACCCCGCGCTCCGTGCCCGCCACCTTCGCCGTGTAGCCGGAGAGGAAGTGGTACATCGCCTGCTCCTCGCTCAGCCGGCTGATCGGCGGCAGCACGCCGAAGGCGTCGCAGGTCAGGAAGACCACGTTGCGTGGGTGCCCCGCCATCCCCTGGAGATCGACGTTGTGGAGCTGGGTGAGCGGATAGCTCGACCGGGTGTTCTCGGTCAGCCGGTCGCTGTCGAGGTCGAGCTTGCGGGTCTCCGGATCGCAGACCACGTTCTCCAGGATCGTGCCGAAGGCGCGGGTGGTGGCGTAGATCTCCGGTTCCCCCTCGAGAGAGAGACGGATCACCTTGGCGTAGCAACCGCCCTCGATGTTGAACACCCCGGCGTCGCTCCAGCCGTGCTCGTCGTCGCCGATCAGCGTCCGGCTGGGGTCGGACGAGAGGGTCGTCTTGCCGGTGCCGGAGAGGCCGAAGAAGAGGGCCACGTCGTCCTTGGTCGCGCCGTAGTTGGCGCTGCAGTGCATCGACAGCACCCCCTGCTTCGGGAGGTAATAGTTCATCACGCTGAAGATGCTCTTCTTGATCTCCCCCGCGTAGCGGGTGCCGCCGATCAGCACCATCCGCTTCGCCAGGTCGACCAGGATGAAGGTCGAGGTACGGGTGCCGTCGCGCTGCGGGTCGGCCTCGAAGTTGGCCACGTTGACGACGGTGAAATTGGGCTCGAAGCGGGACAGGACCGCGGGGTCCTCCTCGCGGATGAACATGTTGCGGGCGAAGAGGTTGCGCCAGGCGTCGTCATTGATCACCCGGACGTTGATGCGGTATTCGGGGTCGGCGCCGGCGTAGCCGTCGAACACGAAGAGGTCCTTCCCCTTCATGTGCTCGCGGGCCCGGGCGAGCAGGGCCTCGAATTTCTCCCGCTCGAAGGGACGGTTGACGTCCCCCCACCAGATGTCGCCGTCGGTCGCCGCGTCCTTGACCACGAACTTGTCGTTCGGTGACCGGCCGGTGTGCTGCCCCGTCTCGCAGACCAGGGGCCCCTCGGCGGCGAGGAAGGCCTCGCCGCGTTGCACCGCCAGCTCGACCAGCCGTGCCGGCGGAAGGTTCCAGTACACCGTGCCCGCGTCAGTGATCCCTTGCCTGTCGATGCCAAAGCTGCTCACTGCCGGCCCTTCATTTTTCATTCCGCACCTCGGAAACAGGATTCAGTGTGATTTTTGAGAAGCCAGATAATCCACCAGGAGCCGCGACATGGTGCGGATGCCCACCGGCACCGCGCTGTCGTCCCCCCGGAAGGTGGGCGTGTGCAGGCCGCCCGACTGCGTGCCCGGCTTGAGGACGCCGAGCCGGTAGTAGAAGCCGGGGACCTGCTCGGCGAAGTACCCGAAGTCCTCGCCTCCCATGGTGGGCTCCACGATCTTGACGTTGCCGGCGCCCACGATGCCCTCCATCAGGGGCTGGACCTCCCGGGTGAGCGCGGGGTTGTTGATGGTCGCGGGCGCGTTCTTCTGATACTCCATCTCGTACGAGGCGCCGTTGGCGCGGGTGACGCCGTCCAGGATCTCCCGCATGCGGCGCTCGACCGTGGCGCGGGCCCCCTGGCTGTACGTGCGTACCGTCCCCTCGAGAGTGACCTCGCCGGGGATGATGTTGAAGCGCTCGCCGCCGCGGAAGATGCCCACCGTGAGCACGCTGGGCTCCAGCGGCGAGAGGTTGCGGGAGCGGATCGTCTGCAGGGCCACCACCGCCTCGGCGCCGGTCACGATCGGGTCGATCCCGAGGTCGGGCTGGGCACCGTGCGACTGCTTGCCCGTGATCTTGATCCGGAACTGGTCGACGGCGGCCATGCTCGGCCCGGCGTTGAAGCCGACTTGGCCGACGGTCAGGTCGGGGAAGGAGTGCAGGGCGAAGGCGGCCTTGGGGTGGTACTCCTTGAACAGCCCCTCCTCCAGCATGAGGTCGGCGCCCCCCTTCTCGCCCGGCGGCGGCCCCTCCTCGGCGGGCTGGAAGATGAAGAGGATGCTGCCGGGGATGTCCGCCTTGATCCGCGAGAGCACGGCGGCGACGCCGAGCTGCACCGTGGTGTGGATGTCGTGACCGCAGGCGTGGGCGACGCCCACCTCCTGGCCGAGGAAGTTGTCTTTCTTGGTGGACTTGAACGGGAAATCGGTCTGCTCGACCACCGGCAGGGCGTCCATGTCGGCGCGGACGGCGATGAGGGGGCCGGGCTTCCCCCCTTTGAGCAGGGCGATGACCCCGGTCTTGGCGACGCCGGTGCGGGGCTCGAAGCCGAGGCTCCGGAGCTGCTCGGCCACCAGGGCGGCGGTCTGGGTCTCCCGGTTGGAGAGCTCCGGGTTCTGATGGATGCGATGGCGCAGCTCGATCATCTTCGGCGCCACCTTCTCGGCCTCGCGGTCGATCCGGGCGTCGAGATCGCCCGCGGGCGTGGCCGGGGTCGCCGCGAGGGCCGCGGACGCCATGGCGAGCGCGACGGGAACCAGGCAGGCCGTTCTCCAGGAGCGGGGCATGTCGTCCTCCACGACAGGGAAACAGACCGCGGCCCGGCCGTCGCCGGTGCGCGGCGTGCATGAAAACCGGCCAATCTTATACCCAGAGGGCGATTTTCTCACAGCGGGGTGACGAAAGGGGTGGCGGCGGGAGCCTCTGCGCTAGAATCTCCCCCCGCCAGCGTCTCGCCACGTCCGGCATCCCATTCCCTCTTCTAAGGAGAGCTGCATTGAATATAGAGAACCGGAAGGTCCTTGTGCTCGGAGGGTACGGCTTGGTGGGCATGGCCGTCTGCCGGGAGCTCCTGGCGCGCCGGCCGCGCGAGATCCAGATCCACAGCCTGCGCATCGAGGAGTCCCAGAAGGCCGCCGAGGAGCTCCGGCCGGACGCCGGCTCGACGGTGATCTCCACCTCGGCCGGCAACCTCTTCGGCCTGCTCCAGGGGGGCTCCAAGCGCGACCTGATCCGGGCCGAGCTCCGCCGCCTCGACGACGAGGACCTCGGCTCCTTCGTCCTCTACGACGTCCTGGCCAGGTCGAAGCCCGACATCGTCGTCGACTGCGTCAACACCTCGACGGGCATCGCCTACGGCGACATCTTCCGCTCGGCCGAGGAGGTCCTGCGGCGGCTCGAAGCGGGAGAGGCCGGGGACGGGGCCACCGAGCGCCTGCTCGACGCCCTCTACATGCCGCGGCTCATCCGCCACATCCAGCTCCTCTACCGCGGCATGATCGACGTCCAGACCCGCCTCTACATCAAGGTCGGCACCACCGGCACGGGCGGCATGGGGCTCAACATCCCCTACACCCACTCCGAGGAGAAGCCCAGCCGGGTGCTGCTCTCCAAGACGGCGATGGCCGGCGCCCAGTCGATGCTCCTCTTCCTGATGGCCCGCACCCCGGGCGCGCCGATCACCAAGGAGATCAAGCCGGCGGCGGTGATCGCCTGGAAGCGGATGGCCTTCGGCCCCATCGTCCGCGGCGGCAAGCCCCTGATGATGATGGACGCCCGGCCCCATCCCCTCGGAGCCACCTTCTCGACCGAGGACCCCGCGGCGGCCCAGGCGACCAGCGAGCCCTACCAGAACGTCTTCATCGACACCGGCGAGAACGGCGTCTTCAGCCTGGAAGAGCTCTCCACGGTGACGAGCTACGGGCAGATGGAATTCATCACCCCTGAGGAGATCGCCAACTACCTGGTCTTCGAGATCGAAGGCCGCAACACGGGCCACGATGTGATCAACGCGCTGGACGGCGCGGTGCTGGGCCCCACCTACCGGGCGGGCATCCTGCGCCACTGGGCCCTGGAACAGCTCAACGAGATGGAGCGGGAGCACGGGGTCCACAGCGTCGCCTTCGAGATGCTGGGCCCGCCGCGCAACTCGAAGCTCCTCTTCGAGGCCCACCTGCTGCGCCTCGTCTTCCCGAACATGAAGGCGGTCTGGAGCTCGACCCCCGAGGCCGTCCGCGACGCCCTCGACCGCCTGGTGCGCCAGGACCCGGAGGTGGCAAACCGGGTGGTCTCGGTGGGCATCCCCATCCTCCTCGATTCGGGAGAGGTGATCCGCGGCGTCCACGTGATCGTCCCGCCGGACGCCGCGAACGAGGAGGTCACCCCCGGGAAGCTGGAGGCCTGGGTGCGCGACGGCTGGGTGGACCTGCGCCTCGCCAACTGCGCCAGATGGGTGGAGCGCTTCCAGAAGATCCGCGACGAGATCGCGGCCCTCCCCGCCGACGACACCTCCAGCCGCATCCTCCGCAACCGCCGCTTCTGGCACAAGATCGACGTCATCCAGCCGGGCAAGGTGGTGGGGTGGATCCTGGGGACGGAGGAGGGGGGGGCGCGGATCAAGGGGTGAGCCTTGGCCTCGGCCGCAATCGCTCAGTCCTTCATCCGCTTCAGTGAGGAGCCCTTGTGAGCCGCGATATGGTCCGTTTTGTCGCTCTTGATCTCGTATTGCGGCTCATCCTTGCTCGCGTGGTGTGTATACCCCTTGTAATCGAAGTCCTTCGTGTGCACCTTGATGATCTTGCCGCTCACAATCCCGGCCTCTGAATTCCAGGTCACGTGATCGCCGACTTTGAATTTTTCCGCCATGATCCTCCTCCATCTGGGCTCAGAATATCCGAGGAAAGTAATTTCTGGGCTCAGTGCTGTAGAGGCCCGGACCCTCAACGTGGCCGGGCCGAGCGAAGGTAAGATGCCTGGGATCGGCGATCAGGTCTACTCGGTGCTGGTGAAGGTCTTCGCCTCAACCCACTGACGCCCCCCTCCGCACGGTAAACCGCAACGGCACAGGCCTTTGATCCTGATAGACCATGTCCCCGTCGAGATGGAGGACTGTGGCTCCGGGGAGGTCCTCGTAGATCCAGGACAGCCCCTTCACCCGTGACGGCCGCTGGTGGAACGGCCGCGGCGGTCCGCCGGCGGCGAGGCGCTCGCGCTCTTCGAGGATCAGCGCGGTCAGCTCGGCTTCGAGCTCGGAGTGGGCGCTGCGCGGCCAGGTGTCCCAATAGTCGGGGAAAACGGAACGGGCGGTGATCTGCCAGCGCGGGATCGCCGCCTTCTGCTCGCGCTCGAAGGCTTTGGCATCGAAGACGCGCACGTCCCGCTTCGGCAGATCCTCGATGACCGGCGCGACGCGCCGTATGGAGTCCCAGAGCATCCAATGGGGAAAGGGCTCTGCCCAACCCGGCCAGCCGCCGGGGGCCGGCCGGTCGAGGCTCGCGGTGCGGTGGATGCTGAAGGCTACGCACCGGAAGGCCCGCAGAATCCGGGATTGGAGATCGAGACGGCGGAGCCGCTCGGGCCAACCGGCGGGAGCCCGGGGGAAGCTCCGCAGCACCGGCTGCTGGAGACGGATCACGGCCAACGCGATGAGCTGGCAGGCGAGCGTCGGGTTGTTGTCCGCCATCGCCTCGTTGAGACGCCATGAGGTCTCCAGGATCTCGGTGGCCTCGTTCGCGTGGCCGGCCCGGAGCCGCTGGCCGGCGTCGAGCAGGAGGAGCCTCTGGAGCATCAGAGGCCCGAGATAGTTCGGCAGCCTGGTCCCCAAGCCGGCGCTGAGGTCCCGCGCCCAGACCGGGGCAGGTCCCTCCGCCAGCCGGGCCCGGATGGCGTTGAGGCCGGGCCGGACCGATTCCAGGAAGGCCACGAGCTCGGGTGACGGGGGCTTGAACGTGCCGTCCGTGGAGCGCTCGTTGGTCGAGAGGAAGCTCTTCAGGCCCTCCTGGATCGCCCCGAAACGCCTCGCGGCCCCGGGAGCCGGATGGACGCGCCCGGGCGTGTCCGCCGGCGCCATGTCGATCCCGATCGCCGCGCCCAATTTCTCGAGGTCGCGGACGGTCGCGTTGTCCTGGACGTCCGGGTAGCGCTCGAGGAAGGAGGCGCCACCCAGCGACTGGCGCCAACTGGCGTCCAGCCTCCGGTCGACGAAGGCTCTCCAGCTCTTCAGAGCGAGAAACGCGAGGACGAGCAGGCCGGCCGCGGTCAGGAGCCGGCGAAGGCACCCGCGCCGTGGAGCCCGGCCCGGCATGGCCGGAGGTCTGGGAGGCATCAAGGGATTCTATCTCGAAGTCAGGAGCCTTCGGGCGTCTCCACTTTGCGTCACCGCCCCATCGGCCGGTCTGGCGCGAGATAAAGCGATGCAACCCGGAGAGCGGCGATGCGACGCTGCTAGGATAGGTGCCAGCCGAATCGTTAGCGGCACTTTGGAGAAGCCTGCTCCGCCTTGGAGAAGCCTCTCCGTCTTGGAGAAGCCGGCTCTGGTCTGGAGACATCGCGCCGGACCGGAGAAGCTTCTCTGCTCTGGAGAAGCTGAATCCGCTCTGGAGAAGCCGCGCCACGCTGGCGAAGCCGATCCGGGCCGGAGAAGCCGATTCTGGCGCGGAGACGCCGCGCCATCCTGGAGAAGCCGACTTTGCCTTGGAGAATTCGCGCCGGGGCGGAGACGCTGACTTTGCCGTGGAGATTCCCTGCCATGCTGGAGAAGCTGACTCCGGCCCGGAGACGCCGCGCCGGGCTGGAGAAGCTTCTCCGTGCTGGAGACGCCGGCTCCGCCCTGGAGAAGCCGCGCCGTGCCAGCGGTAAACCCGCTGGCACAGGCTCTTATGGCACCACCGTCACCGTGACGCCGTCCAGGCTCCAGGCGGCGTTGTTGTCCTGATAAGCGTCCTTGGGATCGCGCAGGAAATAGGCGAGGGAATAGGCTCCGGCAGGAGTCCCGCGGGGGACCTTGAGATTCTTCAGCTTCACCTGCAGGGTGCCGCCGGACGGGATCCTGCCGCGGACCGTGGCCCGCTGGAGCAGCACGGCCCCCTCGAAGCTGAGCCGCTCCGGCGCCAGGTAGACCTCCACGACAGGATTGACCAGCGGCACCGTGCCGACGTTCTCGATCTTGATCGGTCCGGCCAGGCTGAAGGCGCCGCCGGCCCGGACCGTCGAGGGGGACGGGGTGGCCGTCTGGTAGTCCGGAATGATGGTGATGACCTGGCCCGGCACGGTGACGTAGGAGCTGATCAGCCCGTCGTGGATCGCGACTCCGGGAGGGAAGGCGCGGCGCACGGCGGCGGTGTCGTCCGCGAACAACTCGCCCACCCAGTACTGCCGGGGCTTGTAATTCATCACCGAGTCCCACGTCACCTTGGCCCCGTCGTCGAAAGGGTGGTTCAGCCCCCAGACGTGGCCCAACTCGTGGAGGACGGCCTCCTTGAAGGCATAGATCTTGTCCTGGCCGCCCGTCGCCGCCAGGTCGTCCAGCGTCCAGCTCTTGTGGGGATTGAACGCGACGTCGGCCTCGACGAGGATGCCCCCCTCGCGGCGCGCGAAGGTGACCCCCACGACCCCCTCTCCCAGGTCGGTCCAGTCATAGCCGAACTGTCTCTTCATCGTTGCGTCGTTGGGAAAGCCGACCATGTCCGAGACGCCGTTGTTGTAGGCCCAGGTGGGGGACGGCGGGTCCAGGGCCCGAAACAGGTCGCCGCCGTAGCGGTTCCAATAGGCCATCTCATACTGGTCCCAGGGCGCGAACGGCGAGTCGGTAAGCGGATTCACCACCACCGGCCGCGGCGCCAGCTCGTGATAGAGGAACTTGTCGGGGCTCCAGGTCTTCTCCGGCAGCGTGGGGTCGGCGGGCTGTTCAGGGCGCCGCGTCAGGGGGACCCGTTCCGCCAGGGAGCGCACGGCTTGTACCAAGGCATCGGGGGGCTCGCGGAAGGCGCCCTGCCCGGCACCGGTGACCGGCGTGAGGGTGGGATGGTCGAGATCGCCGAGGAAGAGCAGGTAGCGGGCCCCGGCGGCGAGGCGCACCGAGATACAGGTGTCGTCCGAGATCGTCCCCAGGGTGCCGCCGGGGACGGTGAGGGTGATCCGGTCCGGAGCCGCCCCGCGCAGGCGCTCCTCGACGCGCAGCGTGTAGTCGGTGAGGATCAGGGTGCGCGGCCCGTTCCAGCGGCTCGCGAGCCCCTCGACCGTGGCGGCCACGATGTTGGGAGAGGCCGCCGTGATCTCGCGGACGCTCATCCGCTCGACGTGGGCGCTCAGGACCGGGGGTGAGACGGAGACCGCGAGACCCAGGCAGAAGACCATCGTGGCGCAGGGCTTCCAAGCCATGGACAGGCTCCTTTCGAAAGAGCCCTCCGGTCTCGGGTCCTCCGGCTCCGAAGACGGCAGGCTGCCAAAAAAACAGCAGCCCCGATTCTACTCTGAATCCGGAGAGTACAATCCAGACCGCCATGTCCGCCCAAAGAGCCCTGCTCTTCCTCCTCCTCCCCCTCCTGCTCGCCGCCACCCTCCACGCCCAGGAGAAGACCCTCCACCTCGCGATCGGCGATCCGGCCCGCAAGGATAAGGAGGCTCCGGTGGTGCTCGACGGCATCACGGATACGCGGACCGGCGAGGTGATCACCCCCTCCGAGCTGCCGAAGCGGCTGGCGGGCGCGCGCCTGGTGCTGGTGGGGGAGAGCCATACGGACATGGACTACCACCTCTGCGAGCTCCGCGTCCTCCAGGAGCTGGCGGGCGCGGGCCGGCCGGTTCTGGTGGGGCTGGAGATGTACCCCTATCCCGAGCAGCGGTTCCTGGATGATTGGGTGAACGGCCGGCTCACCGAGGAGGCGTTCCTTCGAGACTCCCGCTGGTATGAAAACTGGGGCTACAACTGGCTCTACTATCGCGACATCTTCCTCTTCGCCCGCGAGCACAAGCTGCGCATGGTCGCCCTCAACGCGCCCCGGGACGTGGTCACCGCGGTGCGCAAAAAAGGTTTCAAAAACCTGACCCCCGAGGAAGCGGCCCACATCCCCGCCGACATCGATACGTCGAGCCCCGAGCACCGCGTGCTGTTCAAGTCCTATTTCGAGGGGGGCGGCGATCCGCTCCACTCCGGCATGACCGACGCGCAGTGGGACGCGATGATCGCCGCCCAGTCCACCTGGGACGCCACCATGGCCTTCCACGCCGTCCAGGCGCTCCAGGAGCCGGGTGGGCGGGACGCGGTGATGGTGGTGCTCGTCGGCTCCGGCCACGTGGTCTACGGGCTCGGCATTCAATATCAGGCCGCCCGCCATTTCCAGGGGAAGATCGCGACCGTGGTCCCCGTCAACGTCCGCGACGGCGAGGGGCATGAGGTCAAAACGGTCCAGGCTTCCTACGCTGATTTCATCTGGGGCGTGCCGGCGCAGACCGATCCGCTCTACCCTTCCCTGGGCCTCTCCACCAATCCGGTGGAAGGGGAGAAGGCGCTGAAGGTCATCCTCGTCTCCGAGAAGACTCCCGCGGCGAAGGCCGGTGTCCAGGTGGGGGATGTGATCGTCTCTCTCGACGGCACGACCGTGCCCGACAGGGAGACGCTGAACCGTCTGATCGCCGCCAAGCGGTGGGGCGACGAGGCGGCGCTGACGGTGAGGCGGGGGAGCGAGACGAAGACGCTGCGGGTGATCCTGCGGCGGTGATGCCCGCGGGCTATGCCGTCCGGAGCTCGATCTATCGCCGCCGCCAGACTTCCAGCCGGTCATCGATCCCGGGCCATCTCGGGATGTCCACGACCTGGATGCGGGTGAAGCCAGTCGCCAGCTCAGCATAAAACTGCGGCGTGCCAGCGTCCCGCCCCTCATCGCCCACATAGATGACCGTCTGTCCCTTGTAGGCGCGCAAGGCTCGCAAGGCGACATCCGAGTTGAAGGGAGGCCAGCAGAGGAACAACGTCCGGTCCGGATGCCGGCTGATGATATCGAGATCGGCCCTTATGACATTGAAAAACATGCCGGGCTGACGATGCCAACTGTTGGCCCCATCCCTGTCCGGAGGGATCGGATCGAAGGCGATGATGTCGGCGCCCTGCGCGGCCGCGAGGGCGGCCCAGTACCCCCGGCCCGCTCCGGCCTCGATCAGCGGGGAGTGCTTGACCAGGGTGTCGATCGCCTCCGGGCTCGGGATGGCCCAGGCGTACGTTTCACAGTAGGCGTGTCTCCGTTTCAGCAATTGGATGAAGCGCACCACGTTCGGTCCGTCGATGACGTGGCCGTAGAATTTCTGCAGCGAGAGCTCGAAGTTGGCGGGATTCCACAGCATGGTGTACCAGCTGTAGAGCAGGAGCCGGCGCAACGACTCGGCGTCCAGGCTCTCGAACCAACGGAACGAATCCGCTTCTTTTTCATAAATCTTATAAAGCGTGTTCTCCAGAGGAACGGCCGGCCGCTGGTTTGCCGCGGGGAGAGAGGGAGAGGAGCCGCCCGGAACCGGTATCGAGCTCTGGCCCCTCTTCAGGCAGCAGTGCTTGTGCTTCTTCCCGCTCCCGCAAGGACACGGATCATTTCGGCCGGGATGGGTCATGGTCGGTGAGCTCGCGCGCCGGCCTAGTATATGTCAGTCCACAAGGCCATCTACACCAAGGCGCGGACGCGGGAGTGGGGCCGCCGATTAGTCTGAGCAATTGTTGAAATCGCGCCGCGAGATATTATCCGTTCAAGCGGATGAGCGCTTCGGAAATGTCCCATTTCCCACCGAACCCCGCACCCATGAGGTAAGATGGGCTAGCGTTTCTCTAGCTGTCGGGAAATAGCGGAAACCCCCGCGGCGAGATCGGCCAGGATCTCACCGGGGGGAGGACGTCTCTTTAGAAGTCGTGACGTCCAGAGATCTGAGCTTCTAACCACTACAGGAGAGCAGTCGGATGTCAACCAACCCAAATGACCGTCTCAGCAGTTCTACGGAGCAGACCCCGGAAGTGGATTTGTCCGGCGTCAGCCGCCGCAAGTTCCTCGGCGGCCTCGGCGGCGCCGCCGCCGCCGCCATGGCGTCCGGCGTGCTCGGCGCCGCCGCCCTGGAGCCCGCCGCGGAGGCCGCGGCCGTCACCGATCTGGCGGCCGAGGCGCATTCGGTCTCGCCCGGCGACGCCCGGCGCAAGGCCGCCTGGCAGCTCCGCAAGTCGATGGCCGACTACTGGTATAGCAAGGGTGCCGGCGTCCACCCGACCAACGGCGACGAGGAGCGTTACGACAGCAAGATCGGCAACTACTCCAAGAGCATGCGGCACAACGCCTTCGGCGAGGTCGACGTGGACGACTACAACAGCCTGTTGAAGGCCGTCCAGTCCGGCAGGGCGGCGGATTACGACAGCATGGGCCTCGCGCCCGGTGCCCGCAAGCAGGGCAACCCGCAGTGCGGCCTGGCCTTCGACATGGAGGCGGTCGACGCTCAGGGCGCGGCGGTGCCCCCGCCCCCGGCGCTGGCCAGCAAGGAGATCGCCGGCGAGATCGTCGAGCATTACTGGCAGGCGCTGCTGCGCGACACCAACTTCCTCGATTACGACACCTCGCCGGTCGCGGCGAAGGCGATCGCCGACCTCAACGCCTTCGGCGACGACTTCAAGGGCCCCAAGCGGAACGGCAAGGTCACGGCCCAGACCCTGTTCCGCGACATCGCCCCCGGCACCGGCATCGGTCCCTACATCTCGCAGCTCATGTGGCTCGATACCCCGTTCGGCGCCGAGTTTGTCGAGCGTAAGATCTGGACCCTGAAGCCGGGCTCGGACCACGTACAGACCTTCAGCGAGTGGCTGGCGGTCCAGAACGGCACGGTGCCCGGGAAGCAGGCGTTTCTCGGCGAGCGGCGCTACATCGTCAACGGCCGTGACCTCGCGGCCTGGGTGCACGTCGACGTCCTCTTCCAGGCCTATTTCAACGCCTGCCTGATCCTGATCACGCCGCCGGACGGCTCGGACGTCGGCGGCGGCATCGGCTGCCCGCTCAACCCCGGCAACCCCTACCTCAACAACCCGACGCAGGAAGGCTTCGGCACTTTCGGCGCGCCCGCCGTCAAGGCCCTGATGTGCGAGGTCGCCTCGCGCGCCCTCAAGGCCAGTTGGCACAAGAAGTGGCAGGTCCACCGCCGCCTGCGGCCCGAGCAGTACGCCGGCCGCGTCGAGGTGCAGCTCAACCAGGACAAGGGCCGCTACGACGGCATCCTGCACCCGAGCCTCTTCAATGCCTCGGTGCTCGACGACGTCGAGTCCCACAACCAGGGGAGCTTCCTGCTGCCGATCGCGTTCCCCGAGGGGTCGCCGACTCACCCGTCCTACACCGCCGGCCACGCCACGGTGGCGGGCGCCTGCGTCACGGTCCTCAAGGCGCTCTTCGATACCGAGAACCGCAACATCCCGAACCCGGTGGTCCCCGTCGCGGACGGCTCGGAGCTGGTGCCCTACACCGGCGCGCCGCTCACCATCGAGGGTGAGCTCAACAAGCTCGCCTCCAACATCGCCACCGGCCGCAACATCGCCGGCATGCACTGGCGAAGCGACGCCTACGCGTCCCTGCGTCTCGGCCAGAAGGTGGCCGTCAGCCTCCTGCAGGAGCAGACCAAGATCCACAACGAGACGAAGCCGTTCTACGTCTTCCGCGGCTTCGACGGCGAGCGGATCGTCGTCCGCGACGGCGGCGTCTTCGACACCGTCTAGCGGGTCCGCCCGCTTCTCCCTCCCAGGCCGTCCGGTTTCCACCGGGCGGCCTTTTTTTACATTTCTTACATTTGACGGCCCCGTCGCCCCTGCGCTATATCGCGGTGGGATGTCGTTCTGCCCGCTTCCTTCAACTTTCTGGACTTTCGCGAACGGGGGAGAATCACATGCAGCGATCTCTGATCCTAGCCGCGCTCGCCGCGCTGGCGCTGGCCTCGTGGCCGGCCCGGGCCGCCGAGACGATCGATCCGGACCTGCTCGCCGGCTTACAGCCGCGGTCGATCGGTCCCGCCACCATGAGCGGCCGCCTGCCGGCCCTCGACGTCGTCGAGTCGAACCCTGACCTGATGTACGCCGGCGGCGCCGCCGGCGGCGTCTGGAAGTCGGTCAACGGCGGGCTCACCTGGACCCCGGTCTTCGACGACCAGCCGGTGGCCTCGATCGGCGTCATCGCCATCAATCAGGCCAACCCGGACGTCGTCTGGGTGGGCACGGGCGAGGGGAACCCGCGCAACAGCGTCTCGATCGGCAACGGGGTCTACAAGTCGATCGACGGGGGTAAGACCTGGACCCATCTGGGGCTGGAGAAGACGGAGCACATCCCCCGCCTGGTGCTCCATCCCACCGACCCGGACGTCGCCTGGGTGGCGGCGCTCGGCCAGGTCTGGGGGGAGAACCCCGACCGCGGGGTCTACAAGACGACCGACGGCGGCAAGACCTGGCGCAAGGTGCTCTACGTCGATCCGCGCACCGGCGCGGCCGACCTGGTGATCGATCCCAGCAATCCGAACCATCTGTTCGCGGCCCTGTGGGACTACCGCCGCTGGCCCTGGGGGTTCCGCTCGGGCGGCCCCGGCTCGGGCTTCTACACCAGCTATGACGGCGGCGAGACCTGGAAGCGCTACACCGAGGAGGACGGCATCCCCAAGGGGAATCTCGGCCGCATCGGCATCGCCATCTCGCGCTCGAATCCCAACATCGTCTATGCCCTGATCGAGGCGGAGAGGAGCGCGCTCGTCCGCTCCACGGACGGCGGCCGGACCTGGAATACGGTCAACTCCAACCAGAAGACGGCGGAACGGCCGTTCTACTACTCCGACATCAAGGTCGACCCCCAGTGGCCGAACCGGATCTACAACCTCACCGCCCGGCTCCGGGTCTCCGACGACAGCGGCGCTCACTTCGAGACCCTCGGCCGCTCGCGCGACGTCCACGGCGACTATCACGCCATGTGGATCAACCCGCGCGACCCCGAGCACATCGTGACCGGCAGCGACGGCGGCATGGCGATCAGCCACGACCGCGGCGAGACCTGGCAGTTCGTGAGCACTCTGCCGATCGGCCAGTTCTACCATGTGGACGTGGACATGGACCGCCCCTACCACGTCTACGGCGGTCTGCAGGACAACGGCTCCTGGCGGGGGCCGACCAGCGACTGGGTCCAGAGCGGGATTCCCAACTGGGACTGGAGCCCGATCGGCGGCGGCGACGGCTTCGAGGCGCGCCCCGATCCCGAGGATTCGATGGCGGGCTATTCGGAGTCTCAGGGCGGGTCGCTCGTGCGGTGGAGCCTGCGCACCCGCGAGAGCCGCCTCATCAAGCCGCCGGCGCCCGACCCCAAGACGCGGCTCCGCTTCAACTGGAACGCCGCCCTGGCGCAGGACCCGTTCGATCCGGCCACGATCTATCACGGCAGCCAATTCGTCCATAAGTCGACCGACCGCGGCGCGAGCTGGACGGTGATCAGCCCCGACCTCACCACCAACAACAAGGAGTGGCAGCAGCAGCAGAAGAGTGGCGGCCTCACCCTCGACGTCAGCGCCGCCGAGAACTTCACCACCATCCTGGCGATCGCTCCGAGCACGGTGCAGAAGGGGGTGATCTGGGTGGGCACGGACGACGGCCGGCTGCACGTGACCCGCGACGGCGGCCAGTCCTGGACCAGCCTGGAGAAGAACATCCCCGGCGTGCCGGCCAACACCTGGATTCCCAACATCCGGCCGTCGAAATTCGACGCCGCCTCGGCCTTCGTGGTCTTCGACAACCATCGGCGCGAGGACTTCACCCCCTACGTCTACCGCACCGACGACTGGGGGAAGACCTGGAAGAGCCTGTCCACCAAGGACGTCCGCGGCTACGCCCTGGACCTCGAGCAGGACCCGGGGGACAAGAACCTCCTCTTCCTGGGCACTGAATTCGGCCTCTATGTCTCCTCGGACGGCGGCGCCCGCTGGATGCCCATCAAGCACGGCCTGCCGACCACCTCGATGATGGCCCTCAAGATCCACCCGCGGGATCTGGATCTGGTGATCGGCACCCATGGGCGGGCGATCTGGGTGCTCGATGACATCACCCCGCTGCGGGAGGTCACGCCGGCCACGCTCGCCGAGCCCGTTCATCTCTACACCAGCCAGCCGGTCCTCCTCTACCGCTACACCCGCGGGCGGGGCGGGGTGCGCGGCGGCGGAGCCGGCGAGTTCATGGGGCAGAACCGTCCCTACGGCGCCCTGATCACCTTCTCGCTCAATGCCCCGGGCCTGCCACTGGCCGACCAGGAGAAGGAGCGCAAGCGCAAGGAGGACGAACGCACCCGGGCCCGCACCCAGGCGGAGGCCGGCCAGCCGGCGTCCGACCAGCCGGTGGGCACGCCGCGCGAGGATCAGCCCTCCCGCGAGGAGATCGCTGAGGAGGCCGGGCCGGGCGGGGGAGGCGGGCGCGGCCGTGGCCGGGACCGCGGCCCTCAGGCCGAGATCCAGATCACGGACGCCTCCGGCAAGGTGATCCGCACGCTGCGGGAGCCGGTCAAGCTGGGGCTCAACCGGGTGGTCTGGGACTTCGGCCGCGAGTCGTTCCGCAATCCGGAGAGCCAGGACCCGGAGCGCGCCTTCTTCCTCGGCAACGACAACGGGCCCAACGTGATCCCCGGCACCTATGGCGTGGTGGTCAAGTACCGCGGTCATGAGGCCAAGGGGACGCTGAAGATCGAGCCCGATCCCACCCTCAAGATCTCGGACGCCGACTGGCGGTCCTGGGACGCGGCCATCAACCAGGTGGGAGAGCTCCAGAACGCGGTGGCGGACTCCATCAACCGCATCGGCGCCACCCGCAGGGACGTCAACCAGGTGCTGGCCCGTCTCGACGCCCGGGAGAGAGAGCAGCGGGAGCGCAACGGCGGCGAGGCGAGGGGGAGGGACGACGCCAGCAAGGCCTTGCGGCAGGCGGCGCGCGATCTCCAGAAGAGGCTCTCGACCGTCGAGCGGCGGCTTTACGTTCCGCCGGACACCAAAGGCCTGGTCGAGGACGATACGACCGCCCTCAGCCGGGTCGAGACCACCCGCCGCGCCCTCACTTCTTCCTGGAGCGCGCCGAGCGCCACGACGAAGGCCTACCTCCAGGAGAGCGAGGCGGCCGTAAGGTCCGCCCTCGCCGACGTCAACAAGCTCTACGCCGAAGACGTCCCCGCCTTCCAGAGGAAGGTGGCCGACGCCAAGCTCGAGATGGTGGCGACGCCGGGACCGATCAACATCGGGCAGTAGGGCTCACATCGTCACCACGATCTTCCCGAAGTGCCCCCCCGCCGCCATGTGCTGGAAGGCGGCGGGGGCCTCCTCCAGCGGAAAGACGCGGTCGATCACCGGCTTCAGCCCGTTCTGGGCGATCGCCCGGCTCATCGCCTCGAAGCTCTCGCGGTCCCCCACCAGGATGCCCTGGACGCGGATGTTCTGCATGAAGATGTGCGTGAGGAGGATCTCGGCCTTGGTCCCCGCCAGGTTGCCGATGAGGCTCACCGTGCCTCCGAAACGGAGCGCCTGGAGCGACTGCTGGAGGGTGCCGGCGCCGCCCACCTCGACCACGTGGTCCACCCCCGCTCCTCCGGTCAGCTCCTTGGCCCGCGCTCCCCAGTTGGGCACCTCGACATAATTGATCGTTTCGTCGGCCCCCATCTCGCGGACGCGGGCCAGCTTCTCGTCGCGGCTGGAGGTGGCGATCACCCGCGCGCCGAGCAGCTTGGCGATCTGCAGGGCGAACAGCGAGACGCCGCCGGTCCCCTGGACCAGCACCGTGTCCCCGGCCGTGATCCCCCCTTGCGTCACCAGGGCGCTCCAGGCGGTCACCGCGGCGCAGGGGAGGGTCGAGGCCTCCTCGTCCGTGAGGTGGCCCGGGGTGCTCACCAGCCCCTCCTGATCGAAGACGGCGAGCTCGGTCAGGGTGCCGTCGAGCGGACCGCCGAGCGTCGAGCGCAGCCTTTCACGGGTGGGACGGCCGGCGATCCACTTCTGGGCGAAGACGGTGCAGACCCGGTCGCCCGGCCGGAAGCGGGTCACCCCCTCGCCGACCCCGGCCACCTCGCCCGCGCCGTCCGAGCAGGGGATCAGCGGCAGCTTCTGCTTGGGGTTGTACTTCCCCTCGGCCGTCAGGAGATCCCGGAAGTTGAGCGAGGCGGCGCGCAGGCGGACCAGCACCTGCCCGGGACCCGGGACCGGATCGGGCCGCTCCACCAGCGCGAGGTTGCCGAGGCCGAAGGCTTGGCGGATCTCGACGGCGCGCACGGCGTCACCCCTCCAGCGCCCGGCGCATCTTGTCGAGCAGATCGCGGGCGGTCGACTCGCTGAGCTTCCCCGCGGGCCAGCCGATGCCGAGCCCCTGGCCGCCGAATTTCGGAATGATGTGGAAGTGCACGTGCATCACCACCTGGTGCGCCGCCGAGCCGTTGTTCTGCAGGACGTTGTAGGCGGTGGCGCTGGTCGCCTGCATCACGGCCCGGCAGAGGCGCGGCAGCACCCGGCCGATGGCGGCGGCCGACTCGTCCGAGAGCTGGTGGAGCTGGGCCTTGCGCTCCTTGGGGATGACCAGGGTGTGGCCTTCCGAGAGCGGGCCGATGTCGAGGAAGGCGAAGACGTGGTCGTCCTCGTACACCTTGTAGCTCGGGATCTCCCCCGAGAGGATCTTGTCGAAGATGGTCGGCTGGTGGTCGCTCATGGCGTCGTATTCTATAGGCCATGGACCGTGAAGCCGGATGGGACGAGGCCAACAGCCGCGAGTTCATCGATCTCGGCCGCTTCTTCGTGCCGGAGCGCGAGGAGCAGATCGCGGCCGCGCTGGGCCTGATCCCCGACCCCGGCGACGGCCTCCTGGTGGACCTCTGCTGCGGCGAGGGGCTCCTCTCGCGGACCCTGCTCGAGCGCTTCCCGCGCGCCCGGGTGCTCGCCCTGGACCTCTCGCCCACCATGCTGGCGCAGGCCCGCGCCACTTGTGCGGACCATTCAGGCCGTTTCGACACCCGTCCCTTCGATCTGGCGGACCGCTCCTGGCGCACCTTCCCGGAGCCGGTGCGCGCCTTCGTCAGCTCGCTCGCCATCCATCATCTGGACGGCGAGGGCAAGCGCCAGCTCTACCGCGACCTCGCCGCCGCCCTCGCCCCCGGCGGCGCGCTGGTGATCGCCGACCTCGTCCAGCCGGCCACCCCGGCGTCCCAGGCCCTGGCGGCGAAGGCCTGGGACGACGCCGTCCGCCGGCGTTCCCTGGAGCTGTCCGGAGGGCTCGGACCCTATAAAAAGTTCATCGAGATGAGCTGGAATCTCTGGGCCGAAGCCGAGCCGGACCCGATCGACAAGCCCTCCACCCTTCTCGACCAGCTCCGCTGGCTGGAGGAGGCGGGGCTCGGCGGGGTGGATGTTTGTTGGTTGAAGGCGGGGCATGCGGTGTTCGGGGGAATGCGCCCCTAACCTGGCCCCGCTCTTGCATTTACGCGCGGTTGTGAGAAGAGCCGGTTTCACCCCCGCAGGTTTCCGTTCCGTGTCCCACGGTGGTCCGCTCAGCGCGGGATGGCGGCGTGCCTACCGCCTGTCCGGGTGGGGGCCGAAGCCGTCCGTGTCCGAGATGGCACAGAAAGCGTCCGATCCTCTTGACAGGGGAGAGAAGTCCGCTATCGTTAAAAGCGTGGACGTGAATGTGCCGCCGGACCAACCTCCGAGTACCGTGGACAGCCCGTCCAGAGCTTCCCGGCTCGGGCTGTCTGCCACCGGCATCGCCATCGCTTCCCGCATTTCCGTTTGTTCCCTTTCTTCCGACCCCTCTCCAGCGCAGGTTCCCGTAGCCACTCCCGGCTGCGGTGTCACCCCTCCCGGGTTGACGTACTAACCGATCATGAATACGGAGCCCCCCGGGGCTTTCCCGCCGGATGATCGATCCGGGTGGGTTGTCGGCATCCGATGCCGGACCTCGCCGCTCGAGCTCTGCCCTTTTCCGAACCCCTCTTCCACCGGAGGATCTTCAAAATGAAGCAGGAGGCGTTCGCCTCGGTTGCGATCGAATCTTCCCGGCGCGAGCAGATCTGCGCGATCTTCGGCGTGCCCTACGATTCCGATCACTGGAACGACTGGCACTGGCAGATGCGCCATCGCCTCACCCGTCTCGATCAATTCGAGCGCCTGCTCGACCTGACGGACGCGGAGCGGCGAGGGCTCCTGCTGGCGAGTGAGAAATTTTCGGTCGCGGTCACCCCCTACTTCGCGTCGCTGATCGATCCGCACGACCCCCGCTGCCCGATCCGCCTCCAGGTCGTGCCGCAGGAGAGCGAGCTGGTGGTGAGCCGGGGGGACATGACCGATCCTTGCGGCGAGGACGGATCGAGCGTCGTCGAGGGGCTCGTCCACCGCTATCCCGACCGCGTCCTCTTCCTCGCGCTCGACACCTGCGCCGCCTACTGCCGCTACTGCACGCGCAGCCGGCTGGTGAGCCAGGGCGAGCTCGATCCGATCGGCCGCCGGCTGGAGGCGGCGATCGCTTATCTCGAAGAGCACACCGAGATCCGCGACGTCCTCCTCTCCGGGGGCGACCCCCTGCTGATGGCCGACTCCGTGCTCGACAAGCTGCTCGGCCGGCTGCGGGCGATCCCTCATCTGGAATTCCTGCGCATCGGCACCCGCATCCCGAGTTTCCTCCCCCATCGCATCACGCCGGAGCTGGTGGCCGTGCTGCGCAAGCACCGGGTCTGGCTCTCCGTCCACTTCTGCCACGCCCGCGAGCTCACCCCCGAGGTGGCCGAGGCCTGCGACCGGCTGGCCGACGGCGGCATCCCGCTCGGCTGCCAGACCGTGCTGCTCAAGGGGGTCA
>JAICSG010000083.1 GCA_025937035.1 Thermoanaerobaculia bacterium
GGGTGATGAGGGCCCCCCCGCTAGCTTTTCCCGGTAGCAATATGCTAAAAACTCCGTGAACTTCCGACGTCGAAGGCCAGGCACGGCGAGGCCGGAGGGGGATCCCTTCTGGTTCGGCGCGTGCTGAAGCGCGGGAGCCGTCCACTTGGCGGAGGGCCGTTCGCATCCGTTGGACCCTGCGCGCCTGGGCTTCATCGCCGGTCATCAGCCCGTATCCGGGAGTGGAGCACCGTGGAGCAAGAGCTACCGATCATCCAGATTCGCAACTGCCTGCTGGTGAGCATCCAGACGGAGCTGCACGACCGGCTCGCCCTCGACCTCCAGGCGTCGCTGATGGACCGCGTGCGCAACGTCAACGCCCGCGGGGTCATCCTCGACGTCTCGGCGGTGGAGGTCATCGACAGCTACATCACCCGTATTCTCAACGACATCGGCAAGTCGGTGCGGTTCATGGGCGCCGAGTGCTTCATCGTCGGCATCCGGCCGGCGGTGGCGATGACGCTGATCGAGATGGGGGTCGAGCTCGACTCGGTCAACACCGCACTCAACCTCGATCTCGCGTTGGAGAGGCTCGAGCTGCTGCAATGAAGACGGTCGAGAAAGAGATCGGGTCGATCCTCTCGGGGACGATCTCGTCGATCACCCAGCGGAGCATCTTCAACCGCCTGGGTGGGCTGGCGACGACCCCGATCCAGCAGCTCACCGCGAGCGACCGCGCGACCATCATGCAGGAGCTGGAGAACTCGGTGCGCCTGTTCGCGCGCAGCAACAGCTCGCAGCTCATCGCCTCCTGCGCCAAGGCCCTCTCCCCCGGCTCAGGAAACGGCCCGGGGAGCGCCACGGCTGGCGCTGGGGGCGGGAGCGCCGCGGCTCCGGTGCCGATGACGCCGAAGAAATTCTCCATCGAGCAGGAGAAGGACATCGCCACGGCCCGCCTGGAGGCCTGGAGCGAGGCCGTGCGGATCGGCCTCTCCAAGTTCGCCTCGGTGAAGGTGGCGACCGCCGTCTCGGAGCTGGCCCGCAACATCGTCTTCTACGCCGGCAAGGGCACCGTCGAGCTGCGCTCGGTCAAGGACGACCGGGGGGTCCTGGGGCTTCAGATCATCGCGTCGGACCAGGGGCCGGGCATCCCGCCCGCCAAGCTCGAGGAGATCTGGGCCGGCACCTACAAATCGCAGCGCGGAATGGGGAAGGGTCTGGTCGCGGTCAAGAAGCTGGTGGACGACTTCCAGCTCGACACCCGCCCGGGGGTCGGCACCACCGTGACGTGCGTCTTCAAGGGGGAACGTTGAGAAGCGGTGGTTTCAGCCGTCCGTACAAGGGGCTGTCGATCTGTGGCGACAGCTTCGTGATCGAGGAGCTCGAGGGAGCGACCCTGGCGGCCGTCATCGACGGCCTGGGCCATGGGTATGAGTCGTCGGTGGCCGCCGGGCGCGCCGTCGAGGTGATCCGTGAGCACTCCGACCTCAGCGTCGGCCCGCTGCTGATGCGGATCCACCAGGAGCTGCGCCCGACCCGCGGCGCCGCGGTCGGCCTGATGAAGATCGACAAGGACGGCAAGGGCGAGTTCTGCGGCATCGGCAACATCGAGGTGCAGGCGCTCAACGGCGCCCCGCCCAGCGTCTTCTGCCTGGCGGGGATCGTCGGGCACAACCTGCGGACGTCCAAGGTGATGCCGGTGTCCATGAAGCCCGGCGACATCTACTGTCTGATGAGCGACGGCGTCTCCACCCGGGGCAATCTCAAGGCCTGCCTGCCGGGCGAGCCGGAGACGGTCGCGCGGCGGATCGTCGAGCACTGGGGCAAGGACCACGACGACGCCACCGCCGTCATCCTGGCCTACGGCGACGTGCCGAGCTGAAATGGCTTCTATTTGACTGGAGGGGAATTCAATGGCTGTTGCACGCGACAAGAACGACCCGAAGAGCGATCCGGCGAACTGGATCTCCGGCAAGCACATCACCTATTTCGAGGAGCCGGACATCATCTACATGCGCTTCGGCGGCGCCGCCACCACGGAGGACTCCCTGGAGCTGCTCCGCCGGCAGATCGAGATGTCGGAAGGGAGGCATCTCCTCTTCTTCCTGATCGACGCCGAGGACCTCGACAACATCGCTCCCGAGGGGCGCAAGGCGGTCGCGGAGACCCTGAAGGAGATCCCCCTGCGCGGCATGGCCGTGATCAAGGCGCCGCTCAAGGCCAAGGTGGTCACCAAGCTGGTGATCACCGCCATCAACCTGTTCCGCAAGGATTCGAATCTCAACCCGATCGCGTTCTTCGATACCGAGGAGGAAGGGCGGGCATGGATCGCCTCACGGCGCAAGATGTTCGCCACGTAAATTCGCATGGCGAGGAAGAAAAGCATGTCTGAGAGTGAAGAGCCGCACGTCGTCGTTACATCCGAGCGCCTGCAGTCGGTGATCGAGGCGCTCTCCTACGCGAGCGTGGACGAGTTCGATTCCTGCCTCGCCCTGCTGGAGCGTTCGGGCGAGCTTCGGGACGAGTTCTCGGAGCTGGAGACCGCGTTCTCGATCTTCGTCCGCGAGCTCGGCGAGGCCAAGTCGGAGCTCAACCGCACGCTCGCCCAGCAGGAGGCGATCAACCGCGAGCTGGAGGCCAAGCTGGAGACGATCGAGGTGCAGCAGGCGGCCATCCGCGAGCTGTCCACCCCGATCATCGAGGTCTGGGCCGGGGTCCTCTGCCTCCCCGTGGTGGGCATCGTGGACAGCCAGCGCAGCGCCGAGATGACCGAGACCCTGCTGGAGACGATCGTCTCCAAGCAGGCCCGCATGGCGATCGTGGACATCACGGGCATCGACGTGATGGACACCAAGACCGCCGACCACTTCATCAAGATGGCCCGCGCGGTGCGCCTGCTCGGCGCCGAGTGCATCATCTCCGGGATCAACCCCGGCATCGCCCAGACCTTGACCCACATCGGGGTCGACCTCACGGGCATCCGGACCCTGCGCAGCCTGCGCGACGCCCTGCAGCTCTACCTGCGGGAGACCGAGCAGCTCGTGGTGCACCAGCACTCGCAGCTCGCCCGCAAGCTGACGACCGAGTCGTAACGGGTGCCGGGCTCCTCCCCTGGATTGGACGAGACGCGGGTCATGCCGTCCGAGACCCGCTCCTTCGCCATTCAGGGGCGCAGCGACGTGGTGGTGGCGGGCAGCCAGGGCCGGCGATTCGCGGTGCGCCACGGCTTCGACGTCCGGCGCGCTACGGAGCTCGCCATCGTGGTCTCGGAGCTGGCCTCCAACATCGTCAAGCACGGCGTCCGGGGGGAGATCCGCCTGCTCTGGAATTCCGAGACCGGCGAGATCGCCGTCGAGGCCCACGACGTCGGCCCCCCCATCCATGACATGCAGCTCGCGATGACCGACGGCTACGACGACCGCGGCCCGATCGATCCCGCCCTGATCCTCCGCCGCGGCGGCCTCGGCACCGGCCTCGGCGCCGTGGCCCGCCTGGCCGACCGCCTGGAGTACCGCGAAGAAGAGGGGGGAGGAAAGGTGCTGACGGCGTGGTTCGTGGCGCGCTAGGCCGGCGCGGCTTCGCCCCGGTACGCCCCCAGCGCCGCCACCATCTCCGGGGCCAGCGGGACCGGCTTCATGTCACTCCGCCGCACCGCCACCAGCACGGCGTACCCCTCGGCGGTCAGCTCGCGCTCGGGAGCGCTCTTGTAGACTTCGAACTGGAGCCGCAGGGAGGTAGTGCCGATCTTGGAGATCCACATCTCCAGGTCGAGCATGTCGTCGAGCCGGGCCGGCCGGCGGAACTCGAAGTGGAGCGCCGCCCGCGGCAACCAGAGATCGAATTCTTCGAACAGCCGGGAAAACGGGAGGCCCGCGGCCCGGAACAGCTCGGTCTCGGCGATCTCGAAGAGGCGGACGTACGAGCCGTAGAAGATGATCCCGGCCAAGTCGACGTCGCTCCAGCGGACGGCCTCGCGGATGCGGAAGCGGCCGGGAGGGGCGGGGGTATCGGGCGGCTCGGTCACGGCGCGATCATATCCGAGCCGCCCCGCCAGCCCCCTCAGGCCGCCTGCGCCTGCAGGCCGCGGGCGCACAGCACGTCCAGCAGGGTGACCCCGAGGACCATGCCCAGCGCGCCGATCACCCTTTTCTTTTCGTGGTGAGGGGGCTTGAGCGCCGCCGCCAGCAGGGAGATGTCGACCGCGTCGCCCGCCACGCGCCCCCACATGCCGACCGTCGGCTGCTCCTCCATCAGTACGCCGACGCCAGTCACCGCCTCGCGGGCCCCCATCGCGCGCAGGAGCGGGGTGTGCTCCTCGTCCAAGCCGATCTGGCGGGCCAGCCACTCCGGCGCCAACATCTCGGTGAGCCCGAGACCGATGCTGAACCAACCGAGCCCTTTCGCCAACTTCATCTGATCCATACGTCTGCTCCTTCCCGAAAAGCCCTCCGTCAGGGCGTCGCGTTCGCTGGAAGACAGAGCAAGGCGTATGCCCACGGGCCGGGACCGCCGCCCTAGGCCAGCAGCACCAGCGCCAGCCCGACCGCCGCCGGAAGCGCCTGCACGAACAGGATCTTGCGGCTGGCGGTCGCCGCGCCGTAGAGGCCCGCGATCAGGACGCAGCTCAGAAAGAAAACCTTTACTCCGAATCCCTCGGCGCCGAGAATGAGCCCCCAGATCAACCCGGCCGCCAGAAAGCCGTTGTAGAGCCCCTGGTTGGCGGCCAGGACCTTGGAGGCCCGGGCCGCCTCCAAGGTCTGCCCGAAGGCCCGCAGGCCGGCCGGCTTGTCCCACAGGAACATCTCCAGCACCAGGAAGTAGAGGTGCAGCAGCGCGACCAGGGCGACGACGGCATTGGCGATCGTCGACATGGGATCACCCGGCCAGCTCGTACAGATAATCGACGAACGAGCGCACCGCGCCGTCGAACCCCATCACCTTGGGATTGGACGACTCGATCACGTAGTACTCGTCCGGGGCGTGCGCGCCGCTGCCGTGGCCGAGGCCGAAGTGGCCCGCCGGGAGCTTGAGCGGCTGGCCCGTGAATACGTACCCCGGATAGGAGCCCGCGTTGCGCGGCCAGAGGATCGGATCGAGGTGCGCCCGGCGGTAGACCGCCATCTGGGCCTGGATCAGTGGCGCGTCCGCCGGCGTGTCGGTGGGATCGTAGCCGCCGCTCGGATTGACCTCGATGTCGCCGAAGCCGCGCTTGGCGAGGTGCGCCCGGAGCGCCTTGACGGCGCCGTCGTAGGTCATGTCCGGCACCAGACGGAGGTCGAGCTTGGCCACCGCGCGGTGCGGCAGCACGGTCTTGCCGCCCGGGCCGGTGTAGCCCGCCACCAGCCCCTCGATGTTCACCGTGGGAGTGAACAGGAAGCGCTCCAGCGAGGCGCGCCAGGGGAGGTCGTGGGCCCAGCGGTCGGCGGAGAGCAGGCGCTTGGCGGTGGCCTCGTCGAGCCGCGAGGCCGCCGTGTCGAGCATCTGCTTCTGGGCCGCCGTGGGCGGGCGGATGCCGACCGCGAAGTTGTCGATCGCCGGGTCGCCGTCCGCGTTGACCAGCGTGGCGAGCGCCTGCACGAGGTGGAACGCCGGGCTGTCCAGCCGCGCCCGGTTGCTCGAATGGACGTCCTTCTTGGGACCCCGGCCCCACTTCTCGCCGCTCGACACCAGCTCCAGCTCCACCACCCCCTTGGCGCCCAGCGACACGGTCACCGTGCCGTCCGGGTCCTGCGACGCGGCGGGCATGAAGACGCCCGTGCAGCGCTTGAGCGCGGCGATCACCTCGGGCCGCCGCACCACCTGCGGGAAGTGCGGCGAGCCGATCTCCTCCTCCCCCTCGGCCACCAGGACCAGATTGACCGGGCACTTCCGGCCGGCGCCGTGGATGGCGTGCAGGGCGGCCAGGAACGCCGATTCCGGGCCCTTCTGGTTCACCGCGCCGCGGCCGACCACGACCTTGCCGAAGCCCGGCTTGTCGACCAGCGCCGCCTCGAACGGCGGCGAGGACCATTCGGAGGGATCGGCCTGCTTGACGTCGTACATGAAGTAGAGGCCGACGGTGCGCGGCGCGCCGGCGTCCAGCGTGGCGAAGACGCCGGGCTTGCCGTCCGTGGGGATGCGGTCGACCTGCTGGAACCCGGCCTCCTTGGCCAGGCGCATCATCAGCGCGCACCCCTCCTCCGGCGCCCGGTTCTCGGCGGCGATCGAGGGCAGGCGGATCCATTCCTGGAGGCGCGCGACCCCCTCGTTGTGGCGCTTCACGATCTCGGCCTGGATGGCGTCCATGTCGCCCGCGCCGCGATTGTCGGAAGTATCGGCGGAGCGCAGGACCTGGGGGAACGCGAGAGTGGCCGCGGACGCGGCGGTGGCAGCTAGGAGCTCACGGCGGGAGATTGGGCTCATGGCGCGGAAGTCTACTCCTCGACCATCTCGATCAGGAAGCCGTGCGTCAGCGAGGCCGGGATCAGAAAACGGTCCCGGCCCTTGTCCTTGAAGACCGGCAGCGTCAGCCCGGTGTTGTGCTGGACAAGATCGTGCGCGGCCCGCAGATCTCCAACCTCGACGCTGACGCCCAGGATGCCCTCGCCGCGCTCCGCCGCGAAGTCCGCCACCAGGCCGGGGCCGTCCGGCTCCAGCAGCGCCAGGGTGGCGTTCTTGTAGCGCACCTCGGCGCCACGGCCGCCCAGATATTGGATTTTCTTATGCTTGAATTTTATTTCCAGACCCAGCCCCTGGTAGAAATCGATCGCCGCGTCCAGATCCGATACCACCAGCCAGAGGGTATCGATCTTCCGCGCCGTATTGGGATGCGGCCGGGGCGCCAGGACGGGGAAATCGTGGAACATCTGCTGCACCTGGGCCTCGTCATAATCCAGGAAGAAATTCGAGTTGTCCGGCGCCACGCGGGAGACGAGGATGATCGATTGCCAGAGCGGGCTGAAGCCGAAGACCTGGCCTGTCGACTCGATCGTCAGCGGCGGCGCCGGGATCGGCCCCACGGCGGGATAGCCGGCGCCGTTCAGGAAGCTGAGCGTCTGCGTGGCATTCACCACCTCGGTACCGTAGAACTTGCCCCCCTCGTGCTGATCCAGAAAATCGAGGAACGGCGCGGTGAAGTCGTTCCGCTCGGTGAACGCGTCGACCTCCAGATACGAGAGATCGTCGAACCAGATCAGCCGGTTCTTCGCCCCGATGGGAGAGAGCAGAGCCGGCGTGACGGCGAACCCGAGCTGGTCGGCCAGCACGCTCGTATCGGCGTCGAAATTCTCCAGCCGCACCAGCGAGGCCACATGGTCGATCCCCCGGCCATCCCCCAGCCCCTGCGCGCCGGCCCGGGCGCCGAGGGCCAGCAGGCCGCAGATCAAAATTCCAAGGATTCGTCGCTCGGTCGTCGTGGGCAGCGCGCCAAGCATGTCGTGATGGATCGGCATCGATCTCACTCCACCAGCTCGCCGCCCCAGGAGGCCGGGTCGACGTCCGCGATCGTCTGGGAGAAGGTCCAGCGATGCCCGCCGGGGTCTTCCGCGGTGTACTGCCGCTCGCCAAAGGGATAGTCGGTGGGCGGGTTGACGATCACCGCGCCGGCCTGCCGGGCGCGGTCGCAATGCGCGTCAGCATCGGCCACGCGGACCAGAACGGAATGGTTTCGATCCCCCGAAGAGGATCTCTCGCCCTCGGCGGCGACGACGGCCCCGTCGCCGAACGTGAGCTGGATGCGATGGTCGGCGATCCGCAGCCGTTCCTTGAATCCAAACGCGCGGCAGAGCCATTCGGCCGCCTCGCGCACGTCCGGATAATTCAGCACCGGAATCACCGTGGTGGGAGGGATGGAGCGGTTCGGCGGGAGATCAGACCGCAATGCCTGAGCGCGGGCCGCCGCCCGCTCGAGACGGTGGGCGCGCAGGTGGCCCTCGGCCGTGCTCACGCACACCAGCCGGAAATTCGACACGACCACCTGGCCTTTCACATTGCCCGCCGCCGCCAGATAGTAGATGCGGAACGGGACGGTGCCCGACACGTCGATGTTGATCGCCACCGGATTCATCCCCTGGGGCGCCGACACGCCGTCCATCACCAGGAGAACCTCCTGTTCGTGCTCCTCCGGCGACTCCGCGGTCACCACCAGATAATCGCCCGGCTGGGGCGCCGTCCAGTAGACGTCGAAGGCAATGCCGTAGCCATCGCCTTCGAGGGAATTCGGATAGGTCCCTGAAAAGATCGAATAGGCCGGCCAAGTGCCGGCGGAGCCGAAGCGCAGACCGCTCGCCGGATTACCCGATACGTTGCCCTGGGTGCTGACCCGCGTCACCGCCAGAGGCTCCGTCGTGTAGCAGTAGGTGCCGCGGATCGACGTGCCGGGCTGGAGGGACCACTGGCTCTTCTGGTTCGTGCCGGTGGGCCAGCCCTGATTGAGCGCCGGCTGATGGATCGAGGGCGGCGGCGGCCAGGCGAAGCCGAGCAGCGGCTCGTTCTGGCGGCGGGAGCCGGCGGCGGCGCCGGCGTAGAAGGCCGCGGCGTAGGTGTGCTGGTCGCCGGGGTCGTCGCGGTCGTATAGCTGAGACGGCGCGAGGGCCACCTCGACGACGTTCTGCAGCTTGGCCGAGCCGGCGTAGCCTTTGCCGAAATAGGAGGCGTAGTTGTCGATGAAAGCGCCGGAGACGATGCCGGGGTCCGGGCCGGCGGACGGGTCGGCGATCTCCATCAGCTCCAGGTAGAAGCCCAGCAGGTTGGCGCCGTTGCCATACAGGGGCGTATCGCTCTCCGGCGCGTCGAGGATGGTGAGCTGGGCCACCCGCCGGGCCCGGCGCTGCAACGTCAGAGCCGCCACGGTGGCGACCTTGGAGCCGTGGCTGTGGCCGATGAGGCGCAACCGGCTGCCGGGCGTGCTCCAGAACGGCGCGGCGATGGCCTCCTCCAGGGCGTTGGCGAGCCGGATGCCGTTGATGTCGGTGTAGGCCTCGGACTGATAGACCTCGTCCTTGTCGCTGTAGGAGCCGCCGGTCGCCGATTCGTCGATCCACGAGTACGCCAGGACGATCGAGCTCGGCTGCCAGGACACGATCGAGGGCAGCATGCCGACGGAGATGCCGAACGACGGCGACAGGGGAGCCGACACCGGCGACCACGCCCAATCGGAGGCCCAGTAACCTCCGGCGCTCGCCTGCATACCCCACCAGAGGAGATTGCCGCCATTCTTCTCGACGACCGCCCGGTAGCCCGGCGCCCAGCCGTGCGCCACCACGTAGATCATCACCGGCCCGCCGCCGCCGAGACTTCCCGCGGCCACCGGCTTGAAGCTGGTAGACGGACTGGTGCGGGAGGGCACCGACTTGCTGTAGCCGGTCCACTGCCAGAGGCGCTGGAGGTTGGTGAAGCTGTTGCCGTGCACGGCGTCGGCCCAATCCGACGGGCCGTTGTGTGGGGCGGGCGGGGCGGGAATCTGGCTCGACATGCCCGGATACTAGCGCTTTCTTGACCCCCATCCGGCCAAGCTAGAATAGAAGGCCTCGACTTCGTCCGGAGAGGAAATGTGACACCGCCTGCAATCCCGGATCTCCCGGATCTCCCCCACCGCCCCTTACGCGTCCTGGTCGCCGAAGACAATCCGATCAACCAGCGCAGCTGGTTTGAACCCTCCGCCCCTGCGTGAGAACTTACATATGCGGAGCTTCGCTCCGTACGGTTCTCTCTTTGAAAGGAGGCCTCTCATGCATCTCGGGCTCACTCGCAGGCTCCCGTTCACGATCGTCCTCCTCGTCTCCGCCGTCCTCCTCCTGCCCCATCCCGGCAAGGCCCAGGAAAAAAACGCCCAGGAAAAGAATTCGCATCTCCAGGTCATCGTCCCCGACGAGGACCGGTTCACGCCGTTCGCGCAGACCGTCCACGTGGGCGACTCGGTGAAATGGATCAACATGGACACCGACGATCACACGGTGGTGAGCGATGATTTCCTCAACACCACCGGCCGGTTCGGCCTGAACGTGGTCATCAAGGGGACCGACAACAACAACGGCAAGCCGGGGACGTACACCCTCCGCTTCAACGCGCCCGGCACCTTCGTCTACTACTGCCGCTTCCACTCCCATCTCGACGCCCACCACCAGCCCACCGCCCCCGGGCCCGACGGCGGCATTCAGGCGGACGACGGCAACTTCGGCACGCCGATGATGGGAGTGATCACGGTGCTGCCGTAAAAGAAACCTCTGTGGGGGCGGCCCTGTGTGGCCGCCCTGGGTGGGGTGCCTTTCGCGAGCAGGGCGGCCACAC
>JAICSG010000432.1 GCA_025937035.1 Thermoanaerobaculia bacterium
GTCATGGTCTTTCTCCAAAATGAGCCCCTCGGGGCCCGTACATCCGGCGCCTTCATGACGCCGGAAAACCCGCTGCTCAGGTATCCTCCCGTCCCGCGGCACATTCCCGATACCCAGGCTCGATGAGCCTGAGGGCCGCCGACGGATATGGAATCAGGAAAGAATCTATTCCGTACTGCTGGGCAGTATGATGCATAGGCCTGGATTCGATGTCAAGCCCCGATCTTGAAAATCGGGTTGAGATGCCATAAGATCTGTATAATCAGGGAGAAACGACCATGCCGATGACGAAAGAGAAGAAGCGGCGGCTGGAGGCGATCGGGGACCTCATCGCCGAGCAGCCGATCGGCTCGCAGTTCGAGCTGGTGGACCTGCTGAAGAAGATCGGGATCAAGACCACCCAGTCGAGCGTCAGCCGGGACCTCCAGGAGCTGGGCATCCGCCGGGTCAACGGGCGCTACGTGCTCAAGCCCTGGCGGGAGGTGGGAGCGGGGGACTTCGAGGGGCTCCTCGGCCTGATCCAGGGGGTCGCCGCCGCCGGGCCCTTCATGATGATCATCACCACCAGCCCGAACGCGGGCAAGATGGTGGCCGAGGCGATCGACAACGAAAACTGGCCGGAGGTGGCCGGCACCCTCCCCGGGGACTCGCGGATCTTCCTCGCCACCCGCACCCCGCAGCACCAGGACGCCCTCTTCGACCGCTTCCGGGTCTACCTGAAGCGCAGCGGCCCGCCGGGGGTGGATCACGCGGAGGAGCTGGAGGCGGAGAGGGGAGAGGAGGGGGACGGGGAGGAGACATGAGGTACCGGCTGGCCGTTTTCGATTTCGACGGCACGCTGGCGGATTCCTACCCCTGGTTCCTCGGCCGGTTGAGCCAGCTCGCGGACCAGCACCGGTTCCGGCGGGTCGAGGAGCACGAGGTCGAGGCGCTGCGCGGGAAGTCGGCGCGGCAGGTGATCGAGGAGCTGGGGGTGCCTCTCTGGAAGCTGCCCCAGATCGCCCGCCAGGTGCGGCGGGAGATGGCCCTGGAGATCGACGCCATCCGTCTGTTTCCGGGCGTGGATCAGGTTCTGCGCGAGCTGGCCCGGCAGGGGGTGGAGCTGGCGGTGGTGACCTCGAGCTCGCTGGACAACGTGCGCCGGATTCTCGGTCCCGAGACCGCGGCGCTGATCCGGCACTACGCCTGCGGCGTCGCCCTCTTCGGCAAGGGGCCGAAGCTGCGCAAGATCTTGCGCGCCAGCGGCGTCCCCGCGGCCGAGGCGATCGCCATCGGCGACGAGATCCGCGACCTGGAGGCGGCCCGCGCCGAGGGGATCGCCTTCGGGGCGGTCTCCTGGGGGTATACGAGGCCCGAGGCCTTGCGAGCCCATGAGCCGGAGGAGATGTTCGCGGGGCCGGAGGAGATTTTGGCGCGGCTGGGTCGTGACGGGCGCCTCGCGGGCGGCCTAGCCTTAGGTGAGCCCAAACGCGGCCATGACGATGGGCTTGGCCCACGCTGATGTCTTGGGCAGCTCTTCCAAGGTGGGTACGAGGATCTTTCCCTTTTTCAGGTGCAGCAGGAGACGCGGATGTGGCGCGCTGCCGGCCTCGGGATCTGCATGAGAGCTATTGTCGTAGACCCTGAGCTCTGTCAGATGAGGCAGGAGATGGATGAGGTTTAAACGGCTTTGCTCATAGCGCTTCCGGATCGTCTCCTCCGGGATTGGATGACCCCCTCGGCTGACGCGGGCCGCCACGCGTTCGATGTGGAGCTCGGGGCTCTCAAGGCCGACATACCAGACAGAAACTTCGCTCCCGTTCTTCGACGCCTCTCTGAGCAGGCGCGGGATCGTGTTCCCGCCCAGTGTGGTCTCAAAAATGAAATCGCTGCGTTCCCTGATGGCGCGCTCCAGCATCTCCCGGCCTTTCTGCCATGCAATGGAGTTGGCTTCAGTAGATGTCAGCTTCGGGTGCGATTCTCTGATTTCGCGCGCTGCTTCGTCAGGGTTGTAGTAATCGATCCCCTGGCTCCGGAAAGCTTCGCCACCGATACTGCTCTTCCCCGCGCCGTTGACCCCGGCAAGAACGAAGATGCGCGGCCGTCCAGTCAATCAGCGCCGCCGTTTCGCCGCTTCTACCGCGGCTCGTCCGAGCTCAGCAGGAGAGGCGTTGAAAGCGGCCTCCATTCGCTCTCTGGCTCCGGGGGCCTGCAGTCGTTCGAGCAGATCATCGAAGCTGGTGCTGAACGCGTCGAGAGTCTTGGAACGCGCATTGCTGAGAGACTGAAATTCCTCATAGGAGAGAAGCACGGCCTTAGGCGTGTCGTGGCGAGTGATCGCGACCGGGCCGGACGAGGAGACGTGGTCGAGGAGCTCGCCAAACGTATTCTTTGCCTGAGTCGCGGCGATCTCAGGAATCTCTATCAGATCACCAAGATGATTGCGGAAGGTATGTGTTGCCATGGGTCCTCCTTCCTGAGCTTTCCAGGATAGCGCGGAATGGCCACTTTGGCTAATCTGTCTAATCCCCGCCCTTGATCCCCGCCTTCTTCGCGTAGTACCGGAACGAGCGGAAGCTCATGCCGAGCAGCTCCGCGGCCTGGGTCTGCACGCCGCTGGTGCGCTCCAGGGCCTCGATCATGAGCTGGGTGCGGATCGATTCGAGGTAGGCCTCCAAGTCCAGGCCCTCCTCGGGGAGCTGGATGAGGTCCGAGCTGGCCTTGCGGTTGGTCAGCAGGTGGACGGGGAGGTCGCGGGTGGTGATGGTCTCGGAGTGGGAGAGGGCGAGCACCCGTTCGATCAGGTTTTCCAGCTCGCGCACGTTGCCCGGCCAGTCGTAGCTCTCCAGGATGTGCATCGCCTCGATCGAGATCTGCCGCGGCGGCAGGTCCATGTCCCGCGCCCCCTTCTGGAGGAAGAGCTCGACCAGCAGCGGGATGTCCTCCCGGCGCTGGCGCAGCGGCGGCAGGTGGATCGGCAGCACGTTGATCCGGTAGTAGAGGTCCTCGCGGAAGTCCCCCGTCTGGATGCGCGCCTCGAGGTCCTGATTGGTGGCGGCGATGATCCGCACGTCGACCGGCTCCTCCTCGGTGCCACCGACCTTGCGGACGACCTTCTCCTGGATGGCGCGCAGGAGCTTGACCTGCATGGTCGGGGTCATCTCGCCGATCTCGTCGAGGAAGAGGGTGCCGCGGTCGGCCTCCTGGAAGAGCCCCTTCTTGTCGCGCACGGCGCCGGTGAAGGCCCCGCGCTCGTGGCCGAAGAGCTCGCTTTCGAGCAGGTTCTCGGGCATGGCGCCGCAGTTGAGCGAGAGGAAGCGGCGGCCCGAGCGGGGGCTGGCGAAGTGGATGGCGCGGGCGATCAGCTCCTTGCCGGTGCCGCTCTCGCCGTGCACCAGCACCGTCGAGGAGGTGCGGGCGATGCGCTCGATCAGAGAGAAGATCGCCTGCATGCGGCCGCTCTTGCCGATGATGTTGTTGAAGGAGTGCTTCTGCTCCAGCTCGCGGCGCAGGTAGACGTTCTCGTCCGCCAGCTCGGCCCGCTCCAGGGCTTTCTGGGCGACGATCTTCAGCTCGTCGACGTCGAAGGGCTTGGAGACGTAGTCGACGGCGCCCAGCTTCATCGCCTCGATGGCCGACTTGGTCGAGGTGTAGGCGGTCATCATGATGACCTGGGGGGCGGCGCCGTTCTGCGACTTGATCTCGCGCAGCAGGTCGAGGCCGTTGCCGTCCGGCATCAGGATGTCGCAGAGGACGAGGTCGAAGGTGGAGCGTTCGAGGCTCTTGCGGGCCTCCTCGACCGAGCGGGCGGTGGCCACGTCGTACCCCTCCCCCTGGAAGAGGATGGAGAGGAAGTCGACGAGGCTCGCCTCGTCGTCGACGATCAGCAGACGGTTGCGCGGGCTCATGCGGTTGCCTCCGCGGAGACCAGGGTGACGCTGGCGGCGACGGCCGGCAGCTCGACGGTGATCGCGGTGCCGGCGCCGGGCCGGCTGTCGACGCGCAGGCGTCCGCCGTGGTCCTGCACGATGCGGTAGACGATCGCCATGCCGATGCCGGTGCCGCCATCGAAGAACGATTGAAACGGGTGGAAGAGGTTGGTGCGCTGCTCCTCGGTCATGCCGCGGCCGGTGTCGATCACCTGCATCTGGTACCAGTCGCCGGAGAAGCGGCCGACCACCCGCAGGGTGCCGCCGTCCGGCATGGCCCGCAGGGAGTTGCGGGCCAGGTTCCAGAAGATCTGGCTGATCTGGTCGGGATCGGCGAACAGGCGGGCCGAGGGGGGATCGAGGTCGAGCTCCAGGCGGTGGCGGTCGGAGACCTCCTCGCTGTTCTGGAGCAGCTCGAAGTTCTCGGTGAGCAGCCGCCCGATGTCGAAGGAGACGCTCGACCGCTCGCGCGGCCGGGCGAAGCGCAGGAACCCCTTGATGGTGCGGTCGAGGCGGTGGCTCTCCTTGAGCAGGATCTCTATCAGCTTGCGCTGCGCCGGGTCGCCGTCGACGCGCGAGGAGAGCATCTGGACCGAGCCCGAGATGGCCGCCAGCGGGTTGCCGATCTCGTGCGCCAGGCCGGCCGCCAGCTCGCCCACGGCCAC
>JAICSG010000292.1 GCA_025937035.1 Thermoanaerobaculia bacterium
CGCGCCACCGTGCCGATCGGCCATCCGGTCGCCAACACCGGGCTGCCGATCCTCGACCGCGCGGGGCGGCGGGTGCCCGTGGGGGTGGCCGGCGAGCTGCTCATCGGCGGCGTGCAGGTGGGGCGCGGCTACCACCGCCGGCCGGAGCTGACGGCGGAGAAATTCGTCCCCGATCCGTTCGGGCGGCGCGGCGCGCGCCTCTACCGAACCGGCGACCTCGCCCGCTACCTGCCGGACGGCGCCATCGAGTTCCTGGGCCGCATCGACCATCAGGTGAAGATCCGCGGCCTGCGCATCGAGCTGGGGGAGATCGAGGCCGCCCTCACCTCCCATCCCACGGTGCGCGAGGCGGTGGTGGTCGCCACCGCCGACCAGCGGCTGGTGGGCTACGTGGTGGCCGCCGCCGGCGCCGCGATCGAGCCCGCCGGGCTGCGCGCCCACCTGGCCACCTCGCTGCCGGAGCACATGGTTCCGGCGGTGCTGGTGACCCTCGACGCCCTGCCGCTCAGCCCCAACGGCAAGGTGGACCGCCGGGCCCTCCCGGCCCCCGGCGCGGCGGCGGGGGGCGCCACCTACTCGGCCCCCCGCACGCCGCTGGAGGAGATGATCGCGGGGATCTGGTCGGAGGTCCTGAAGGTCGACAAGGTCGGGCGCGACGACAGCTTCTTCGAGCTGGGCGGGCACTCGCTGCTGGCCACCCGCGTCCTCTCGCGCCTGCGCGAGACGCTCCAGGCCGAGGTGCCGCTGCGCTCCCTGTTCGAGGCGGCGACGGTCGCCCGCCAGGCGGCGCTGGTCGAGGCGGCGCTCCAGGACGCCGTCAGGATCGCCATGCCGCCGCTCCGCCGCGCCTCTCGCGAGGGCAGGCTGCCGCTCTCCTTCAGCCAGGAGCGCTTCTGGTTCATCGACCGCATGCAGTCGGGCACCTCGGCCTACAACCTTCCGGTGCGGCTGCGCATCACCGGGCGGCTCGACACGCCGGCCCTCCAGGGCGCCTTCGCCGAGGTGGTCCGCCGCCACGAGGGGCTGCGCACGTTCTTCCCCTTCCGCGCGGGGAGGCCCGTGCAGGAGATCCGGTCCGAGGCCGGGGTGCTCACCCTCGTCGACCTGCGCGGGCTGCCCGAGCCTGTCCGTGACAGGGAGCGGCTGGCTCTGGTCCGCCGGGTGAGCCGTCTCCCCTTCGATCTCGCCACGGGGCCCCTCTACCGGTCCGCGCTGCTGCGGCTGGACGACGAGACCCACGTCATCCTGATCGTCCTGCACCACATCGTGGGGGACGGCTGGTCGGTCGGCGTGCTGGTGCGCGAGCTGAGCGCTCTCTATGAGGCGTTCTCGCTGGGCCGGCCCTCGCCGCTGCCCGAGCCGGCGTTGCAGTACGCCGATTTCGCGGTGTGGCAGCGCGAGTGGCTGCAAGGGGAGGTGCTGGAGGCTCAGATCGACTACTGGCGCCAGCGGCTGGCCGGCGCCCCGCCGGTCACCACCTTCCCGCTGGACCACCCGCGGCCGGCCGTGCAGACCTACCGGGGGGACTCCGAGACTCTGTTGTTGGCGCCCGAGCTGGGCGGCGCGCTGAAGGCCCTCGGCCGGCGGCAGGGGGCGACCCTGTACATGCTGCTGCTGGGGGTGCTCGACACCCTGCTGCTGCGCTACGGCACGCAGGAGGATCTGGTGGTCGGCTCGCCGGTCGCCGGGCGCGCCCGGGTGGAGCTCGAGGGGATGGTCGGCCTCTTCCTCAACACCCTGGTGCTGCGCACCGACGCCTCCGGCAACCCCTCCTTCACGGAGCTGCTCGAGCGGGTGCGCGACGTCACCCTCTCCGCCTTCGCCCACCAGGACCTGCCGTTCGAGAAGCTGGTCGACGAGCTGTCTCCCGAGCGCAACCTGAGCCACACCCCCTTCTTCCAGATGCAGCTCGTGCTGCAGAACATGCCGCTGGAGACGGTGCGGCTGGCGGGGATCACCATCTCGCCGGTGGCGTCCGCCGCCGGCCCTGGCGGCGGTGCCGAGAAGCTCGACTTCACCCTCGAGGCGCTGGAGACGCCCGGCGGGCTCCAGACCTATCTGCGCTTCAATCCCGACCTCTTCGAGGCCACCACGGTGGCCCGCCTGGCGGGGCATCTCCAGCGGGTGGTCGAGACGGTGGTGAGCCGCCCCGAGATCCCGTTGCGGGAGATCCCGCTGCTGAGCGAGGCCGAGCTCGGCCAGCTCCGCGAGTGGTCGGCGACCGCCGTGGACTATCCCTCGGGGCTCCTGTTGCACGGCCTGGTGGAGGCGCAGGTGGACCGCGCGCCCGAGGCGGTGGCGGTCGTCGCCGGCGGCGAGGCGCTCACCTACCGCCAGCTCGACCGGCGGGCCAACGCCCTGGCGCTGCGGCTACGGGCCGCCGGGGTGGGCCCGGAGGCGCGGGTCGGCGTCTGCGCCGAGCGCTCGCTGGAGATGGTGGTCGCCCTGCTGGCGGTGCTCCAGGCGGGAGGGGCGTACGTGCCGCTCGACCCCGCCTATCCGGCGGACCGCCTTGCCTACATGCTGGAGAGCGCCGGCGCCCCGGTCCTCCTCGTCCAGCCGGGGCTGCTCGCCGGGCTGCCGCCGCACGGCGCGCGAGTCGTGGAGCTGGGAGGGGAGGAGGAGGCCGGGCGCCCGGCGGTCGAGGTCGACCCGGACGGCCTGGCCTACGTCATCTTCACCTCGGGCTCGACCGGCCGGCCGAAGGGGGCGATGAACTCCCACCGCGGCATCGTCAACCGCCTGCTCTGGATGCAGGACACCTTCGGCCTCGACGCCACCGACCGGGTGCTCCAGAAGACGCCGTTCAGCTTCGACGTGTCGGTGTGGGAATTCTTCTGGCCGCTGATGACCGGCGCGCGCCTGGTGATGGCGAAGCCGGGCGGCCATCAGGACCCCGCCTACCTGGTGGCGGCGATCGCCGGCGAGGGGATCACCACCCTGCACTTCGTCCCCTCCATGCTCCAGGTCTTCCTGGAGGCGCGGGGCGTCGGCCAACTGAGATCGCTGCGCCGCGTCCTGTGCAGCGGCGAGGCGCTGCCGGCCGAGCTGGCGCGGCGCTTCTACGATCTCCTCGACGTCCCCCTGCACAACCTCTACGGCCCCACCGAGGCCGCGGTGGACGTGAGCTGGTGGCCGTGCGAGCGCGGCACCCGCTTCTCGGTGCCGATCGGGCGGCCGGTGGCCAACACCTCGCTGTTCGTGCTCGGGCCGCGGATGGAGGTGCCCCCCCTCGGGGCCGCCGGCGAGCTCTGGATCGGCGGCGTGCAGGTGGGGCGCGGCTATCTCGGCCGGCCCGAGCTGACCGCCGAGCGGTTCGTCCCCGACCCCTTCGGCGCGCCCGGCGCGCGGGCCTACCGCACGGGCGACCTCGCCCGCTTCCTGGCCGGCGGCGCCATCGAGTTCCTGGGGCGGATCGACCACCAGGTGAAGATCCGCGGCTTCCGCATCGAGCTGGGGGAGATCGAGGCCGCCCTGGCCGCCCTGCCGGAGGTCCGCGAGGCGGTGGTGGTGGCGAGCCGCGCCACCGGCGCCGGGGGCGCGGTGGGGGACTGGCGGCTGATCGCCTACGTCGTCCCCGCCGCGGGGGCGGAGGTCACCGTCTCCGGGCTGCGCGCCAGCCTCGGCGCCGGGCTGCCGGAGTACATGATCCCCTCGCTGTTCGTGGTCCTGGAGGCGCTGCCGCTCAACCCCAACGGCAAGGTGGACCGCAAGGCGCTGCCCGCTCCGGATTTCGAGACGGCCGGTGGGCCGGTCGAATACGTGGCTCCGCGTACGGCGATGGAGAAGGCGCTGGCCGGAATGTGGAGCGCGGCCCTGGGGGTCGAGGTGGAGCGCGTCGGCCTGCGCGACCACTTCTTCGACCTCGGCGGGAGCTCGATCACCGGCGCCATCTTCATCAACCAGCTCCAGGAGATCCTCGGCGAGATCCTCCACGTGGTGGCGCTGTTCGACGCCCCCGTGCTGGAGCGCTTCGCCGCCTTCCTGGCCCGCGAGTATCCGGCGAGCGTGGCGCGGATCTGGGGCGAGGCGGACGCCGCCGCGCCGGAGGCGGGGCCCGCGGCCGAGGAGGAGCTGGACGAGGAGCGGCTGGCGCAGATCCGCTGGCATCTCCGCAAGCTCCCCCCCGCCGTGCTGGCGCCGGAGAAGAACCCGCCGGCGGTGCTCGTGCTCTCGCCCCCGCGCTCGGGCTCGACCCTCCTGCGCGTGATGCTCGGCGGCAACCCGGCGCTGTTCGCGCCGCCGGAGCTCGAGCTGCTCAACTTCAACACCCTGGCCGAGCGGCGGGACGCCTTCCCGGGCCGCGACGCCTTCCGGCTGGAGGGGCTGCTGCGGGCGGTGGTCGAGGTGCAGGGCTGCACGCCGGAGGAGGCGCGCGAGCTGGTCGAGCGCCTGGAGCGCCTGGGGGCGACCGTGCAGGAGGCGTACGCCCTCCTCCAGAAGGAGATCGCGCCGCGCCTGCTGGTGGACAAGACGCCGACCTACGCCTGGGACCCGGCGACCCTGCGGCGGGCGGAGGAGATGTTCGACGGCGCCCTCTACGTCCACCTGGTCCGCCACCCCTACGGCATGATCCACTCCTTCGAGGAGGCCCGGATCGATCAGATCTTCTTCGCAGAGAGCCACGCCTTCGACCGCCGGGAGCTGGCGGAGGCGCTGTGGTGGATCGCCCACCGGAACATCTTCGACTTCCTCAAGCAGGTGCCGGCGGAGCGCCAGCAGCGGGTCCATTTCGAGGATCTCCTGCGCGACCCCGACGGGGTGCTGCGCGGCATCTGCCGCTTCCTCGGCGTCGACTACCACCCCGACATGGCGAAGCCGTACACCAGGAAGCGCGAGCGCATGACCGACGGCCTCCACGCCGAGTCGCGCATGCTGGGCGACGTCAAGTTCCACGAGCACCGCCGGGTCGAGGAGGGGGTGGCCGAGCGCTGGCGCGAGGCCTACACCCACGACTTCCTGGGTATTCCGACCTGGCGGCTCGCCACCCGGCTGGGCTACGACGTGGAGCGCGAGCGGGTGGGTACGGCCACGGCGGCGCCGCTCGCCCCTGGCGGCTGGCGGGAGGGGGAGCCGCTGCCGCTCTCCTTCGCCCAGGAGCGCCTCTGGTTCCTCGACCAGCTCGACCCCGGCACCGCCACCTACAACGTGCCGGCGCGGGTGCGCCTGCTCGGCCGTCTGGACGTGCCGGCGCTCCACCGCGCTCTCGGCGAGATCGTGCGGCGCCACGCCGCCCTGCGCACCACCTTCGTGACTCACCAGGGGAGCCCGGCCCAGGTCGTCGCCGCGGAGGCGCGCCTGGAGCTGCCCCTCGCCGATCTCTCCGGCCTGCCCGCGGAGGCCCGCGAGCGCGCCGCGCGCGAGGCCGTCGTGGCGCACGGCAACGCCCCCTTCGACCTCTCCCGCGGCCCCCTCCTGCGCGCCCTGCTGCTGCGCGAGAGCCCCGAGGACCACGTCGCCTCCTTCATCGCCCACCACGTGGTCTACGACGGCTGGTCGATCGGCGTGCTCCAGCGCGAGGTCGCGACCCTCTACGCCGCGGTCGTGGAGGGGCGCCCGTCCACCCTGCCGGAGCTGGCCGTGCAGTATGCCGACTTCGCCGGCTGGCAGCGGCGCTGGCTGGAGGGCGCCGCCATCGAGCGCCAGGTCGCCTACTGGCGCGAGCGGCTGGCCGGCGTGCCGGTGCTCCAGCTCCCCGGCGACCGGCCGCGTCCGGCGGTGCAGAGCTACCGCGGCTCGACGTTCCCCTTC
>JAICSG010000974.1 GCA_025937035.1 Thermoanaerobaculia bacterium
ACCTTGCCGGGGGGGAAGCCGCGGGGCTTGTGGACGTCCTCGCAACGGCAGACGTGGACGGCCACCCTCCCCCCCTTCCTGGCCTTGCTGTAGCCGGCCGCCAGGGAGGCCGCGAGCTCCTCGGTCGCCTTGGGGCAGCGGTCGAGCCCCTCGGGGTTGCGCACCACCACGTGCGAGCCGGACTCGGCCGCCACATGGAACCAGAAGTCTTTCGGGGCGCCCAGGCGCAGAGAGAGGATGTCGTTATCCTCAGCGGTCCGCCCCACCAGGATGGTCATGCCGTCCGGCGAGACGAACCGCCGGGCCACGCTCCGCCCCTGCCACATCCCATTCTCGGGATCGGGCGGCGGGGGCGGCTGGCGGTCGGCGCGGGCCATGGGCGGGAGAGTATATCGGCAGCCCACGGGAAGGAGAGCGGGAGGGGCGGCTCGGTTTTTCGAGCTCGTGCACTTATTTTCATAGGACCCTGATTTTTTGAAAGGAGATCCAATGAAAGCGCCAGCTCTGCTTACGTGTCTGTTTCTGACGGCCAGCGCTGCTCTCGCCCTGTCCACTGGCCCGAAGGCCCCCCCATCGCCGGCCAGCGAGATCTTCGGGCAACCTCTCTCATCTCAGCGCCAGAGCGACGACCGAGCTCTCTACTACCTGCTCGGCAGCGCGGGCCATGAGCTCGAATTCGACGTGCGCGTGAATGGGCAGTCCTATCTGGACGAGAAGATGACCCTGCCGGCGGACGCGGCTGGCGCCACGTTCGAGCTCCTCGCCGGCGACACGGCCCACCGCGACCGCCTCCTCAAGCTCGCCGAGAGCTGGCGCAACCGGGTCAGCGTGGCCGTGAAGGTCGACGGTCGGGCAGTCCGCGAGCTTTCGCTCGGGGAGCTCCTCGCCTCCAGCCGGGACCTCCAGCGGCTGCCGTTCCGGCTCGGCCAGGTCATCAAGGGCACGCGGTGGTTCTCCCCGGAGGCCTCGGAAGCCCCGAGGAGGAGCCCGTTGAGCGGGCTCCTCAAGGACTGCACGAGCAACTGCCAGAGCCAATTCTACAGTTGCATGTCAAGCGTGTGCGCGGGGCAGGAAGAGTGCGATTACTGCAACCAGGAGTTCGCTGCCTGCGACGCTAACTGCCCGCCTCCCACCTGCACCGACCCGAAGAGCGTGTCGTATTACGACTCCCCCGGCACGATCACGAGCGTCACGTGGGCGGGAACGAGCTGCCTCCTCGACGCGCCCAGTCTCGCCGAGTACTATGACCATGACTATGTGACGGTCCGGGTCGATCACTATACGGTGACGACGTACTGCGACGGCCACAGCTCCTCGACGTACTACAGCACGTATTCGTCCGGCTACTGCTGGCACCCGACCCACATCTCGTGCAGCTCCGCCAGCTATTATCCGATCAACGTTTGCTACTGAGCCTGGTCCTCGAGCAGGGGCGGCTCGGACCGCCCCCGCCCGCCCTTCTCACTCCTTCACGATCTCCAGCAGGGTGATCTCGAAGACCAGCATCCCGCGGGGCTTGCCGGGGGCGCCGTCGTAGGCCTGGCGGGAGGGGATCCAGACGCGGCGGGTCTCCCCCTCGACCATCCTTTGCAGGACGTCGGTCCAGCCGGGGATCACCTTGGTCAGCTCGAAGGTGGCCGGGGTGCCGCGCTGGAGCGAGGAGTCGAACATCTTGCCGTCGGTCGTCCAGCCCGTGTAGTGGACGCGGACGGTGCTCTCCCGCTTGGGGTGGACCGTGCCGGTGCCGGGTTTGAGCACCTTCCAGGCGAGACCGCTGGGGATCTTCTCGGCGTCCGCCGGAGGCGCGGCCACGTCGGGCGGCACCGGCGGCACGCGCAGGATGTCGAGCAGCTCGACGTCGAAGACCAGCATCCCCTGGGGTTTGTCGGGCTTGCCCTCGTAGGCGAGCTTGGCGGGGATCCAGAACCGCCGCTTCTCCCCCACCACCATGAGCTGCAGGCCCTCGCTCCAGCCGGCGATGACCTTGGTGAGGGGGAGGACGGTCGGCCGGCCGCGCGCCACCGAGGAGTCGAACATCTTGCCGTCGGTCGTCCAGCCGGTGTAGTGCACCTTCACCAGGTCGGCCGGCATCGGATGCTCGGTGCCGGTGCCGGGGGTGAGGACCTTGGAGGCGAGGCCGCTCGACGTCACCTGGGCGTCGGCCGGAGCGGCCGCCAC
>JAICSG010000602.1 GCA_025937035.1 Thermoanaerobaculia bacterium
CGGCGGCGGGAGAAGAGATTTTCCAGGGGGAGCGCCACCCTGAGAAGGGTACCACATTTAGTGGTCCCCTCCGGCGCTGGGGCTAGAAGCTGTATTCCTTCCCCTGCTCCAGGAATTCGAGGTCCGGATTGTGGAGCTGCCGCACCTCCTCGCGGATGCGGGCGACGCAGGGGGGCTTCAGGTGATGGAGGAGCACGGGCACCCGCTTCTGCAGCTTGCGCAGCTCGGCCTCCAGGGTCCGCGGCGTCAGGTGGAGAGAGACGTCCGCCACCTGCTGCAGGGAGTTGTCGAAGCTGGTGTCGATGCAGACCGCCTTCAGGTTGGGGGTGCGGTTGGCGATCTCCCACAGGCGGCTGGTCGGCCCGGTGTCGCTCGACCAGAGGACGGCCGCCCCGTTCTGCTCGATCAGGAAGCCGTGGGTGGGGACCAGGTGGTCGACCGGGATGGGGGTGAGCTTGACGCCGTCGATCACCAGCGGCACCTCGCTCTCGAGCTCATGGAACTGCATGGCCGGCACCAGGTGGTTGGGCAGGCGGGTGAAGTCCGGCCAGGTGGCGTTGTTGAACAGGTACTTGCGCAGGGCGTAGACCGTGGCCGGCGAGGCGTAGATGTCGATCGCCCCGTTGCTCTTGCCGTAGACGTTCTCGATGAAGAAGGGGAGCGAATTGGTGTGGTCCATGTGGGAGTGGCTGAGGAGGATCGAATGCACCCCCACCTGGCGCTCGATCGGCAGGGCCTGCGAGAGCGATCCGGCGTCGAGCGCGAGGGTGCCGTTGATCAGGAGGCAGGTCATCCGGCACTCCAGGCTTTCTCCACCGTAGCCTCCCAGGACCTGGATCAGCATATGTAAAAAGGATTGTATCCCCCATCCGGGCCGTCAACAAGAAAAGGGGCCCCGGAGGGCCCCTTTCGGCATTTCCGGCGGAATTCCGCTCAGAACCGCGTCCCGATCCAGAACGAGGTCACGAACCCGCCGTGCGACTGCTTGAAGTCGTAGCGCTTGGCGAAGTCCCAGTTGAGGTCGAGGCCCAGGAAGGAGGCGGTGAACCCCCAGCCGTAGGCGGCGATGGCGTCCTGGAGCCGCTTGGTATCCCCGTTGTAGAACCGGAAGCTCTCGAAGTTGTGGTACCAGGCGCCGCCGACGTCGAAGAAGATCACGCCGCGGATCCCCCGGAAGGCGAGGAACGGCGTGGCGAGGACGTCGAGCAGCGGGAAGCGGAACTCCAGGTTGGAGAAGAAGGCCCGGTCGCCGCTGAACGAGCGGAAGTCGATGCCCCGCAGGGTGTCGAGGCCGCCGATGTAGTACGGCGTCGGCCGGTTGCCGGTCGACTCGCCGGCGAAGACGCGGAAGGCGAAGTTGCTGCGCCGGGTCAGCGGAATGTACTGCCGGAAGTCGAGGTCCGCCGAGGTGAAGAGCGTGCCGCCGCCCCCGCCGCTGCCACCCCCGCCGTGCAGGTCGGGGGCGTAGGCGGCGCCGATGCGCCAGCGGCGGCCGGAGATCGGCCCGTATTCGGCGAAGGTGGCCGAGTCCCCGACCAGGGCGCTCTGCACGATCGGGAAGTCGTCCGAGAAGGTCTGGAAATCCGTGAAGAACGGATCGGACCCCGAGATCGGATAGGCGTCCTTGCGGTAGATGTAGCCCACCCCGCCCTCGATCCGGTGATAGAAGGTGAGCGGGTAGATGATCGAGGCGGTCGCCCCGGTCGCCTGGTAGATGACGCGCCCCCGCTGGGTGCGGTCGAGGATCGGGTCGCCCGTGTAGTAGTAGGTGCGGGTGTCGAAGGCCTCGAGCTGCCAGTGCCAGCGCCGGGAGAGGTCGGCGTAGATGAAGTCGAAGTTCGACAGGGCGTCGATCGAGCTCAGGTCGGCCACGATCCGGTGGTCGCCCAGATAGTCGGAGAACGAGAGCAGGACGCGGCCGACGTAGGTCTGGTCGCTGTTGACGCCGAAGTAGCTGCCGGCGTTCTCCAGGAAGAACTTGCGCCCCTTGTACCCCTCCTTGTTGGCGGGGTCGAGGCTCACCTGGATGTCCGGCTCGAAGTGCGGCAGCTCCTTCGGCTGGGCGGGCGCGGAGGCGATCTGGACCGTCTGCGGCTCATGGACCGGCTCGTCCACGTTGGTCACGTAGAGGTCGAAGCTCATCTTCCAGTAGCCGTTGAAGACCAGCCGCTCCTTGCCGTCCGTCTCGTGGAGCACGGTGGGCATGAAGGCGCCGGTGACCACGTCGGTGTATTGGACCAGCTTGCCCGTCTCGAGATCGAGGCTGAAGATGTTCTCCGGCCCCTTGCGGTCCGAGGTGAAGTAGATCCGCTTGCCGTCGGGGGAGAAGGTCGGGTCGTTCTCGTTCGACGTGCCGCTGGTCAGCTCATAGCGGACCCCCGGCTTGTCCAGGTCGATCCGGAAGACCTTGTTGCCGGCGGCGGTGGTGGAGACGAGCACCAGCGAGCGGCCGTCCGGTGAGAAGACCGGCGCGCCGTCGTAGATCTCGTCGTGGGTGAAGTTGGTGATCGTCTTGGTGGCGACGTCCAGGAAGAAGATGTCGAACTGGCCGTTGCGCCAGCCGGAGAAGGCGATGGTCTTGCCGTCCGGCGAGAAGGCGGGCGAGGTCTGCTGCTCGATGTCGTCCATGTCGATGACCTCGCGCACCCCGCCGTGCAGCACGTCGACCAGCAGGAGGCTGCGCCCCTTCTCGCGCTTGGCGAAGACGGCGATGGTGTTGCCGTCCGGCGAGAAGCCGAGGTCCCGCCCCAGCTTGCGGCCGATGGCGAGCTCCTGGGCCACCAGGTACTGGTAGTCGTTCGAGAAGCCGCGGGTCAGGTTGCGGAGCAGCTTGCGCGACTTGGTGTCATAGAGCACGACGTCGGGCTTGCCGCGGTAGACGCTGATCGCGGCCACCAGGTCGCCGGACGGCGAGGCGATCGGCGAGGTGGTCTCCGTGGCCTGCTCCTCTCCCGACTTGATGCGGAAGACGTGGCCGAAGTCGGAGGGCTCGCCCGTCTTCACCAGCTCCGGCAGGTACTTCTTGCGCAGCCAGCGCCGGAACTCGATGTCGAAGTCCTCCGGCTCCAGCTTGAAGGCCCGCTTGACCGCGCGGTCCACCCGGGATCCGAGGGTGTTGCGCACCTCGTAGATGAAGTCGAGGAACCCCTCCTTGCCCCAGCGGTCCTCGATGAAGTCGAACACCGCGTGGCCGAAGCGGTAGGCGAAGAAGCCGCCGAAATCCGTGCGGGTCACCGAGGGGATGATGTCGTTCACCACGGCGTCGCGCAGGTACATGCGGTCGCGCTGGCTCTCGTCCTTCGCCATGTAGCTCGCCATGCCCTCCAGGAACCAGGTGGGCGGGCCGGAGGCGACCGCCCGGGCGAGGCTCCCCTCGAAGAGCATCTTGAACTGGAAGATGTGCGTCATCTCGTGCAGCATGAGCTGCATCAGCTCCGGGTCCGCGAGGTCGATCGGCATCACCATGCGGAACCGGGCCGGGCTGGAGAAGGCGCCCACCGCCTCGGGGATGAAGCCGAGCTCCACGTTGTTCTGCTCGAACGCCGAGTGGGTGGCGTAATAGA
>JAICSG010000156.1 GCA_025937035.1 Thermoanaerobaculia bacterium
AATTTCTCTCTTTGGGTTTTGCGGCCGGCCCAGGCTCACTCCCCCCGCAATGCCAGATTCGGCTCCGTCCGCGCCGCCCTTCGTGCCGGGAGGTAGGAGGCCACGGCGGCCACCGCCACCAGCACCAGGGCCACGCCGGCGTAGGTCGCGGGATCGCTGGCGCTCACCTCGAAGAGGAGGCTGCGCATCCCCCGGGTGGCCACGAAGGCTCCGAGGAGGCCCGCGGCGGCGCCCACCAGCGCCAGGACCATCCCCTGACCCACCACCATTCCCAGCACCCGGTCGCGCGAGGCGCCGAGGGCCATCCGGATGCCGATCTCCTGCGTGCGCTGGCGCACGGCGTAGGCGATCACCCCGTAGATCCCCACCGCGGCCAGCATCAGGGCGATCACCGCGAAGCCTCCCAGCAGGAGCATGTAGAAACGGGACTGCGAGGTCGAGGTGACGATCCTCTCACTCAGCGGCTGGAGCTCGTAGACCGGGAGATCGGGGTCGAGCGCGCGCACCACCGGGCGGACCTCAGAAGCCAGGGCGCCCGGGTCCCCCGGAGTGCTCAGGACGACGGAGAGCGCCTCCACGGGAGCCTGATCGTAGGGCATGAAGAGCTGCGGCTCGATCTCCCGCTGGAGGGCCTCCTGCTTGAAGCCGGCCACGATCCCCACGATCTCGCCGCCGTGGGGCACGCCGTTGACCTTCCAGCCGAGCTCGATCCGCTTGCCCAGTGGCTCTTCGCCCGGGAAGAACTGGCGGGCCGCCGCCTCGTTGATCACCACCACCGTCTGGCCGCCGTCGCGATCCTGCGGGAGGAATTCCCGGCCGCGCACCACCCGGATTCCCAGGAGCCGGAAGTAGCCCGGGGTGACGGTGGCGATCCGGATCGCCTGTTCCTTGTCGGGAGGCACGGGCGGGCGCCCGGCGACGGTGAAGGTGAGGGTCTCGTCCTCCCCGCTGAGCGGCAGGCCGAAGGCGGTGGCCCCCGCGGCGGTGACGCCGGGCAGCGCCGCCAGCCGCTCCAGGAGGGAGGAGGTGAACGTCCGGAGCTTCGGGTCGTCCGGATACTTGCCCTGCGGCAGGGTGACCCTGAAGGTCAGGACGTGGCCGGCCCGGAAGCCGGGATCGACGTTCTGGAGCTGCGAGAAGCTGCGGATCAGCAGCCCGGCCCCGGCGAGGAGCACCACCGCGAGCGCCATCTCCACCACCACCAGGAGACCGCGGGCGCGGGTCCCCGTCCGCCCTTTCGAGCCCCGGGTCCCCTCGCGGATCACGCCGCTCAGATCGGTCCGGGAGGTCTGGAGGGCCGGGGCGAGGCCGAAGAGGACGCCCGCCAGCAGCGAGATCCCCAGCGCGAAGAGCAGCACGGCGCCGTCGATGCGGGTCTGGTCCAGACGCGGAATCCCCTGCGGCCCCAGAGTGACCAGAGCCCTGGTGATCCAGGCGGCCAGGGCCACCCCGGCGGCCCCGCCCGTCAGCGCCAGCACCAGGCTCTCGGTGAGGAGCTGGCGGACGATGCGCCCCCGACCCGCGCCGAGCGCCGCCCGGATCACGATCTCCCCCTCGCGGGCGGCGGCGCGCACCAGCAGCAGGTTCGCCACGTTGACGCAGGCGATCAGCAGCACGAAGCCGACCGCCCCCAGGAGGATCAGCAGGGGCTTGCGCGTATCGCCCAGCATCCGCTCCTCCAGGGAATCGATCGTCATCGTCTTGAAATAGCTGGCGTTCGCTTCCGGGTACTGGGTGGAGAGCCGGCGGCCGATCACGTCCGCCTCCGTCCGCGCCTGCCGCAGGGTCGCCCCCGGCGCCAGCCGGCCGATGGCGGCGAAATAGACCGCGCCGCGCTGCTTCAGCTCCCGGGGCGAGAACACCTTGGGCACCCAGACGTCGGCGGCCGAGGGGAGCTGGACCCCTTTCTTGAGGACCCCGACCACGGTATACGGCTGGCCGTCGAGCGTGAGAGAGCGGCCCAGGAGGGTGGAATCGCCGCCGAAGCGCCGCCACCAGAGCTTCTCCGAGATCACCGCCACGCGGGGGGCGCCGGGTTGGTCCTCCCCGGGAGCGAAGGTGCGGCCCTTGAGCGGGCGGATGCCCATCACCTTGAAGAAGTTGGCTCCCACCAGGGCCGCCTGCAACCGCTCCGGCTCGGCGCCGTCGCCGCTGAGGTTGAGCGTGCCGTTCTCGATCGAGGTGAGGTCCGAGAGGGTGCGGCTCGCCGCCTTGAAGTCGAGGAAGTTGGGCGGGGAGAAGGCGCCGTGCGTCTCGCCGGACGGGTCGACGAAAAAGGGGCGGACGAGGCGCTCCGGCGCCTCGAAGGGGAGAGGGCGGAGCAGCACCCCGTAGACGATGCTGAAGATGGCCGTCGTGGTGCCGATGCCGAGCGCCAGGGTCAGCACGGCCACCAGGGTAAAGCCGGGGCTCTTCCAGAGCTGCCGGCCGGCGAACCGGAGGTCAGCCCCGAGCTCAAGCCAACGTTCCATCCACTTCATCTCTCTCTCCTTGCTGGCGTCGAGGGCGCGGCAGACCGCGCGGGTTGTTTCGAGATCCCCGAACCGGCGCCGCGCCTCCACCCGCGCCTCCTCCCGCGGCCAGCCGTCGGCGGTCAGATCCTCCGCCACCCGGTCGAGGTGGAAGGCGAGCTCCTCCTCGATGTCCGCCGCCACCTGGGAGGCGGTGCGCCGGGGGAAGCGGAAGGAGCGCCGCGGGGGCATGGCTCAGGCGGTCTCCAGCACCTTGGAGACGGCCGCGACATAGCTCCGCCAGGTGGAGAGCTCCGCCTGGAGCGCCTGCCGCCCCTCGTCGGTCAGCCGGTAGAACCGGGCCCGGCGGTTTTTCTCGGAGAGGCCCCACTCGGCCTCGATCCACCCCTTGCGTTCCAGGCGGTGGAGGGCCTGATAGAGGGCGGCGTCCTCCAGGCCGAGCGCGCCGTCGCTGCGCTGGCGGATGGAGCGCGAGATGTCATAGCCGTGCATCGGCCCCCAGGAGAGGGTCTTGAGGATCAGGACCGCGACGGTCCCTTGCAGGAGATCCATGGAGGTTTTGGGCATCGGGTCGTTCCCTCACGTTGTGAGGGGAAGAGTAGAAGGGGACGGGTGGGATTGTAAAGCCCCCTCATGAGGTGAGGGGGGCCAGGGAGAGGGTGGTGGGCCCGCCCTGGAGGGGCGGGTATTTGATTAGCCTGGGGTTTCAACCCCTGGCGGGGGAATATCCGCCCTTTCAGGGCGGCCTCTCACTTGTTTCTCGTCAGCTCCTCCACAGAGCACCGCAGCCGCGGCCTCTCCGGATCGCTGAGGTCCATCTGGTCCCAGGGCACGCGGACCGGCTCGCGGTGGACCGGCAGGCCGAGAAGCCGCTCGGCGGAGATGCCGAGCCGGGTGAGGAGAGCGGCGGTGCCGAGGAGGTACTCGCGGACGACGCAGTCCTTCCCCTCGGGCTCGGCGTGGACCTCCAGAATCCTCCCGACCCGCCGTCCCTCGGAATCGTGGACCTTCCGGCCGAGCAGCAGCTCGAAGTGGACCGTCTTCACTCCTTTTTCTCCCCTTCTTCCCCGTTCCCCTTGAGCGGTCGCGGAATGTGTTGGATGACGTGGTCGCGCAGCCAGCGCTCCCAGTCGAAGGTGGGGGTGTCGAGCGCCCCGACGTCGAGCTTCAGGTGGTAGGAGGTGAGCTCCTGAACGTCCGACCAGGGAGCCTTGTAGCGGGCGACTTTGCGGACCCCGAAGCGCCGGCGCCACCCGTCCACCCAGCGCTCCAGACGTGGGGAGAGGCGGCGCGCCAGGACCACGGCCCCCATCTCGATATGGTCGATGCGCGGCGGCCGGCCCTCCCGGAGCTCGAGGACCAGGCCGTCGACCCGTCCCATCTTGGTCTCCTCGCGGTCGACCACCTGCTGGTCGAGGATGTCGCGGGCCAGCTCGAGCTCGTCCGGAATCCCTTTCCCGTTCTCTTTCTGTCGGGGCATCAGCTCCCCCCCTGGATCAACAGCGGGATCGAGACGATGGCGAGGACGATCGACAGGACGACCACCACCAGGGTGACCGTGTTCGAGATCCAGCCGTTGCGGTGCTCCTTCAGCAGCTTGCGGTCGTTCATCAGCAGCAGGAAGGGGATGGCCACGAAGGGGAGCACGGCGGCGTTGACCGCCATGGTCAGCAGGGTCAGCTTGAGGGGATCGACGCCGAACAGGATGAGCAGCGCCGAGCCCAGGATCGCCCCCGTATACATCAGGCAGAAGCGGGCGTCCTCGCGGGGATCGAGGTCCTCGCCCCAGTTCCAGCCGTAGGTCTGGGCCGTCGCGTAGGCCATCGACAGCGCCACCTCGGTCGCCGCGCCGAGGCAGGCGATGGCCATCGAGGCGGCGAACAGCACGAACCCCCAGAAGGGGAAGGCCGTGGTCAGCATCAGCGCCGCCTGGTGGTAGTCGTCCACCTGGATTCCGCGCGGGGCGAGCACCACGGCGGCGACCACGATCGCGCCCACGGAGATGAGGCTGCCGAACCCCATGCCGATCACGGAGACCCCCCGGTTGACCCCGATGTAGGAGTCGTCCCATTTGTCCTCGACCGCGCCGGAGGAATAGAAGTAGAACATGTAAGGCGAGATCACCGCTCCCAGGAGGCTGACGGCGATGAACCAGTAGCGCGCCGGGTCATGGTGGGGGAGGGTCGGCAGCATCCCCGCCAGGATCTGGCCCGTGGGCGGCCGATGCTGCCAGGCCGCCACCACGAAGGCGAGGGTCAGGAGGCCGAGCAGTGACGTGCTGTTTTCGATGGCGCTGAAGGAGGCCCGCCAGAGGAAGAGCCAGACCAGCGCCGCCACGGGGAGGGCCCAAACCGGAGTCGGCAGCCCGGTGACCAGGTGGAGGGCGAAGCAGATGCCGCCGATCTCCGCGCCGAGCACCAGGAAGTGGACGAGCGAAAGGACCAGGAACGGCACCAGCCAGGTGGCGAAGCCCAGATGGGTGCGGATGGCGTCCGGCAGGGCCTGCCGGGTGACGGCGGCGAAGCGGCCGGACATCTCGACCAGGAAGATCACCAGGAGCGTGCCGAGCAGGAGAGGCCAGAGGAGCTGGAGGCGGAAGACACCCCCGGCCTGAGCGGCGGTCGCCAGGTTCCCCACGTCGAAGAACCCGCCGACGCTGGTGAGGATGCCGAGCGCGAGGGTGGCCGCCTTCTTCATTGCGATTCCCCTCCGTTCTGTTTCTGCAGCGCCTTGAGCCGCTCCTGGAGGGCCGCCAGAAGGCCGACCTCCCGCGCCACCCCGGGCCGGTCGTTCTCCCCGGCCGTCTGGCTCAGCCTTTTGGCCACGTCCTTGGCCTCGGTCACGATCTGGCGGAAGGGGTCGCGCAGCTCCGGAGGAGCCTTGGATTTCCCGGCGTCGTCCGCCTCCTTCTCCAGCTCCGACCGCGCCGCCTTGACGGTGGTCTCCACGAAGGAGGTGGGGACGCTGTTGGCCCCCCACTGCTCGCCGGTCATCCGCAGGGTGGCGATCCAGGAGGAGGCCGTCTGGGCCGTGTCGAGGAGCTTCTCCTTGGGCGGTTTCGACGAGCAGGCGAGGCTCGAGGCCGCCGCCACCACCAAGGCGGTCCGGACGAGAGGGCGCAATCCGAGAGAGTAGAGGTTCCACATCGTGGAAATTCCGATCCACGCCTACATACTGCGACTGCTATCGGATTGGGATAAGCAAAGGGCGGGCCAACGCCCGGGCATCAATGCCCGGGCTATGAGGCAAACGAAAAGCCGGCTGAAGCCGGCTCCTGTTTAGAAGGCTGAATTTGGAGCCGGCTTCAGCCGGCTTTTTGGTTGAGGCGTAGCCCGGGGATTGATCCCCGGGCGGACCGCTACCGCCGCTTGCCCACCAGCGCCGACACGGTCTGGGCGGCGGCCCGGGCCACGGCCTTGCTGGCCTTGCCGTGCCTGGCGGCCGGGCGCGAGGAGGAGAGGGAGGCCTTCATCACGGTCGGGGCCGAGGGGGCCGAGCCGGCGTAGGCGTAGAGGAAGCTGCCGCCTTTGACGGCGTCGATCACCGCTGGAGCGACGGCCTGCGGGAGGGCCGGGCAGCCCCAGCTCCGGCCGATCATGCCGAACTGCCGGGCGTGGTCCTCGCTGACGTACCAGGCACCGTGCATCACGATGTGCCGCGTCTCGGCCTGATCGTTGACGCCCGGATCGAGCCCCTTGAGCGTGAGCGAGTAGCCGTTGCCACCCTCGTAGGTCCCGGCGGTCAGGAACAGGCCGAGGCTGGTGGCCCGGCTGTCGTTGACGTTCGAGAAGCGGGTGGCGTACTTGTCTCCGCTGCCGGCGCCGTGCGCGACCAGCTCATGGAAGAGCACCTTCCCCTGCGCCAGGTCGAGCACCCAGAGCCGCGGCTGGCTTGAGGGGAGGGAATAGTCGATGACCGTCAGCCGGTCCGTCCTGCCGGAGATGCCCCGGGCGCGAGCGGCGGAGACCGCGTCGAGCGCCTTGGCGAGCACGTTCGGCGAGAGCCCCTCGGCACCCCGGGAGAAAGCCGCCGGCACCGCCATTGCAGTAGATTCCTGCGAAGCCGCGGCCACGGCCGGCACCCCCGAGGGCGCCGAGGCGTAGATGGCAGACGGCAGCGCGGCGGGAGAAGCCGCGGGCATGGGAGTCGCGGGAGCGTTGGCGGCGTAGAGCGCGCCGGTGGTGAAGAGCAGCAGGGTGCAAGGGAGGCGGAGGGCTTTTCCGATCGAGCGGTCGGTACGGAGAGACAATACCTTTCCCAGCATCTCGCGAGTCTACCTCCTGGAATAAGTCACGCCTTGCCTCGCAAGACGCCGTTGAGCCCGTCAGGGATCGTCAGTTGTCAGAGCATACAACCCTTTGGGGTAGGTCGGTATTCCGAGCCTGCTATTGAAGCGTTCTCTTGGGGAGACCCCTCTCCCCAAAAAGACGGAGGCCCGTCCCAAAAGGGAGAGGGGTCTCCCCAAAAGGACGAGGCCTCGTCCATATGGTACGAGGGGTCTCCCTATATGAACCTGGGGTCTCCCCAAAAAGACGGACGGTTCCCCGGAAAGGACGACTCTCCACCCCGAACGGGTGAGCGCCTCCCTGGCGCGTCCCCTGGCTCACCAAACCGGACCCGCGTGCGCCAAATCCCCTCTACGAAGATCCCCGTGACGGACCGAGCGGCGGCGGCCGGCCAGCGTCCGGAGCCGCTCCCCAGGGTTTTGGATCTCGCCGGCGGCGCTCGTCTCCCTTAGTGCCTGTTGAAAGCACCTTAGAGGGCAGGGCTCAGATCTTTCCCCCCCGCCGGAAGGCGGAGGCCCGCGGAAAGCCGGAACAGGACGGGGTGGCGGGGCGTTCCGGAATCAATACCAGCAGGTGGTGCTAAGCTCAACAACACAAGGGGAGCTTCAGAGTGATTGAAAACCGGCAATTTCGGCTGAACAAGTTCGACGTCATCGGCACGGATTCCATCGCCCAGGTGATCGAGCGCTGGATCGGCAAGGACGCCCTGCGCTGGTACATCTCCCAGATCACCGAGACCGAGATCGTGGTCGAGGCCACGTTCTCCGACGGATATCTGGGCGAGCTCGAAGAGGACCCGGGCCCCCGCTCCTGGAGCCCCGGCAAGAGCGTCGTGGTGAGCATCATCCCCACCGGGATCGGCTGCGATCTCGGCGGCTACGCGGGCGATGCGGCCCCCGCCTCCAACCTCCTGGCGGCCACCGCGGACTACCTGGTGACCAACCCGAACGCCGTCAATGCCTCCAACTTCATCAGCATGGCCGACAACCTCCTCTATACCGAGGGGCTGGCCATCGACCTGTTCATGAAGGGGGCGGTGGACCTCCACGTCCCCTACGCCAACCGGGTGGGGCTGATCGTCGAGAAGAGCGAGCCCGAGCAGTTGGACGTCGTCTTCAACGTGGTCAACACCGTGCGCGCCGTCTACGGGATCGACGTCGTGGACTGCCTGATCACCGACCAGCGCATCGGCAGCCGCTGCGTGGAGAACGCCTCGGGGGCCTACGTGGGCACGGTGGACCGGCCGGACGTGCTGCTCGACGCCGCCGAGCGGCTGATC
>JAICSG010000729.1 GCA_025937035.1 Thermoanaerobaculia bacterium
CAGCCCTCAGCGGAGGCGTCCCCCCCGCCTCCCATGTTCACTCCGTTCAAGCTCCGTGATCTCACGCTGGAGAATAGAGTCGTCGTCTCCCCCATGGACATGTACAGCGCCGAGGATGGGACGCCCAACGACTTCCATCTGGTCCATCTCGGAGCCCGGGCGCTGGGCGGAGCGGGCTTGGTGGTCACGGAGATGACCTGCGTCTCGCCCGAGGCACGGATCACCCTCGGTTGCACGGGCATGTACAAACCGGAGCATGTGGAGGCCTGGCGGCGGGTGACCCGGTTCGTGCACCAGCGGAGCCGCTCGAAAATCTGCCTCCAGCTCGGCCACTCGGGGGGCAAGGGCTCGACCCGGCTGATGTGGGAGGGGGAAAACGAGCCGCTGGACGCCGACGGCTGGCCGATCTTGGCCGCCTCCCCCATTCCCTTCAAGCCGGGCATGCGGGTGCCGCGCGAGATGACCCGCGCCGACATGGATCAGGTGCGCGAGGATTTCGTGCGCGCCGCCCGGATGGCGATCGAAGCGGAATTCGACATGATCGAGCTCCACTGCGCCCACGGCTATCTCCTCTCGGGGTTCATCACGCCGCTCTCCAACCAACGGACGGACGAGTATGGCGGCAGCCTCGAAAACCGCCTCCGCTTCCCCCTGGAGGTCTTCCGGGCCATGCGAGCGGTCTGGCCCCAGGACCGGCCGATGTCGGTGCGCATCTCGGCCACCGACTGGGTCGAAGGAGGGATCGAGGGGAGCCACGCCGTGGAGGTGGCCCAGGCGTTCCATCAGGCCGGCGCGGACATCATTCACGTTTCCGCCGGCCAGACCTCGGCGCAGGCGAAGCCGGTCTACGGCCGCATGTTCCAGACGCCGTTCTCGGACCGTATCCGCAACGAGACGGGGATCCCCACGATCGCGGTGGGGAACATCACCGAGCCCGATCAGGTCAATTCGATCATCGCCGCCGGCCGCGCCGATCTCTGCGCCCTGGCGCGCCCCCATCTCGCCGATCCCAACTGGACCCTCCGCGCCGCCGCGGAGCTCGGATACAAAGATCAGCCCTGGCCGGTGCAATACCTCACGGGCAAGCAGCAGCTCGAACGCAATCTCGAGCGCCAGCGGCAGCAGGCCCAGGGTCAGGCCCAAGGCCAGAGCGAATTGCTGGGGACGAGCACGATCTAGGAGAGATTCTTGAACCATCGCATCCCCCTCGAATCCATCCAGCCCCAGCACTTCGGCTGGACCGTCGAAGGCCGCGTGGCCACGGTGACGATCAATCGCCCGGAGCGGAAGAATCCGCTCACCTTCGAGTCCTACCGCGAGCTCTCTGACACCTTTCACAAATTGCGGCACGTCGAGGAGATCAAGTCGATCGTGATCACCGGCGCGGGAGAGAATTTCTGCTCGGGCGGGGATGTGCACGAGATCATCGGCCCCCTCGTGAAGATGCGCGAGGAAGGGCGGATGGACCGGCTCCTGGAGTTCACGCGGCTCACCGGCGAGCTCGTGCGCACCATGCGCCACTGCCCGCAGCCGATCGTGGCCGCGGTGGACGGCATCTGCGCGGGCGCGGGGGCGATCCTCGCCATGGCGTCGGACCTCCGGCTCGGCACTCCCCGCAGCCGGGTGGCCTTCCTGTTTACCCGCGTCGGCCTCTCGGGGGCGGACATGGGAGCCTGCGCCATCCTGCCGCGCATCATCGGCCAGGGCCGCGCGTCCGAATTGCTCTACACCGGCCGTTTCATGGAGGCCGAGGAGGCGGAGCGCTGGGGGTTCTACAATCGCCTGGTGCCGCCGGAACGGCTGATGGACGAGGCGATGGGCCTGGCGCGCTCGATCGCCACCGGTCCCACCTTCGCCCACGCCATGACCAAGCGCCAGCTCCATCACGAATGGGGCCTGGGGGTGGACGAGGCGATCGAGGCCGAGGCACAGGCGCAGGCGATCTGCATGCAGACCGAGGACTTCGCCCGCGCCTATCGCGCCTTCGCCGCGAAAGAAAAACCGACCTTCGAGGGCAACTGACGAGGACGATTGATGGCGGACACCTCTTTCCTCTCCTGGCCATTCTTCGAAGCCTCCCACCGGGATCTGGCCCGTGATCTGGCCTCCTGGTGCGGGCGGGAGATCGAGCCCCTGGAGGGAAAGGAGGACGAGGACCTCGACGGCACCTGCCGCGAGATCGTCCGCCGGCTGGGCGCCGGAGGCTGGCTGCGGCACGCGGTGGCGGACGACGACCGCCGCCTGGACGTGCGCTCGCTCTGCCTGATCCGGGAGACGCTGGGCCGCTTCTCCGGGATCGCCGACTTCGCCTTCGCCCTCCAGGGGCTGGGGAGCGGCCCGCTCTCGCTCTTCGGCTCCGAGGCGCAACGCCGGGCCTGGCTGCCGCGCGTGGCCGCGGGCCAAGCCATCCCCGCCTTCGCGCTCTCCGAGGCCGAAGCGGGCTCGGACGTCGGCGCCATGTCCACCACCGCCCGGCGGGACGGCGATTCCTGGGTAATCGACGGCGAGAAGACCTGGATCTCGAACGCCGGTCTGGCGGATTTCTACGTCGTCTTCTGCCGTCTCCCCGAGATGGGCGAAAAAGGTTTCGGAGCCTTCCTGGTGGAGGCGGCCAACCCCGGGCTGCGGGTCTCCGAGCGGATCGGCGTGCTCGCGCCGCACCCCCTGGGAACGATCACCTTTCGGGATTGCCGGGTGCCGGCGGAGGCGATGATCGGCGAGCCGGGCAAAGGGCTCAAGGTGGCGCTCGCCACGCTCGACGTCTTCCGCTCCACGGTCGGCGCCGCGGCCCTGGGGTTCGCCCGCCGGGCCCTGGACGAGGCCTTGGCCTGGGCCCGCCGCCGCCGCGCCTTTGGAAAGAATCTTTCGGATTTCCAGCTCACGCAGGCCCGGCTGGCCGACATGGCTTTGGAAGTCGACGCCTCGGCGCTGCTCGTCTACCGCGCGGCCTGGACGCGCGACTCCGGGGCCGAGAGGGTCACCCGCGAGGCCGCCATGGCCAAGCTGTTCGCCACCGAGG
>JAICSG010000604.1 GCA_025937035.1 Thermoanaerobaculia bacterium
CAGGAAAGTCCCTGTTGCTCGCACGAGTCACAGAATGTAATGGTGCATCGTGTGATCGCCGCGGTGGAGGTAGCGAGTGAGGAGAGCCAGCAGACCACGAGCAGAGCTGGGATCAGGAACAGTTTCCGTGTGCTTCGAGTCATATCAAACCTCCTTTAACTATATTAGCGCAACATGCGAGAATCGCGCCAACTCCGTCATCCGCGCCAGATGATGGTCGTCGTGCTCGGCGGTGAAGAAGGCCATGTCGATCACCCGCATGGGTTGATTCAATCTCGGGTGTAAGGCGGTGAGGCCGATCAGCCCCTCGTCCCAGGCGTCGAGGCGGGCCACGAAGCGCTCGCGCTCGCGGCGGAAGGCGGCGAGGAGATCGGCCAGCGGCCGGCGGTTGTGATCCGCCTCGTGGGTCTTGCGGTTGGTCATGTCGGCGGCGCGGAGCACCTCGGCCCCGGCGAGGAAGTCGTCCAGCCGCCCCGCGTGGAGCTCGTCGAGGTCGAGCAGGTGGCCGATGTGCTCCTGGATCGACCAGGCGTTGCCGTCCCTGCGGGTCAGGAGAGCGGGGGAGAGGCCCCGCACCTTCTCCTCGATGCGGGCCGGCGTCCCGCGGAGGCGCTCGACCACGACGGGGAAGAGGCTCTCGGGCAGGTCGAAGGTGAAGTGGCGGTCGGTCCAGCGGAGGCTCATGGCTGGATTGTAGCCTGCCCGTTCTCCCAGGATTGCTAAATTGAAGGCACGGCTTATGCAAAAGAAGCTATGCGCTGCCGGCGCCGTTTCTGCCGGCGGTCGTAGGAAGCTCTTTGAAAAGAGCATGGAGGTCCTTCACGAATGAACACCAAGCGAATCCTCCCGATCCTGGCCGTCCTGCTCGTCGCGGTGGCGGCTCCCGCCCTGGCGACCGTGACGGTCACGGTCAGCTCGCCCGCCAACAACGCCACAGTCCCCAACACGTTCAACGTCGTCGCGTCGGCAACCACCAACGCCAGCGGTGCCCAGGTCACCGGCTGGTACATTTACGTGGACAGCGTGGCCGCTTGGAACACGTCCGGGCCGACCAGCTCGATCAACGCCTCGGTCACCATGAGCACCGGCACCCATACCGTGCTCGTCCGAGCCTGGGACAGCACGGGGGCCTTCGGATCGCAGACGCTGACGCTCACCGCGAGCCCGAGTTGCCTGAGCGGCATCTGCGTCAACGTGACCTCGCCCACCAGCGGAACGACGGCCGGCTCCCCGGTCCACTTCACGGCGAACGCTCAAGACGCCGCCGGCAATTCCATCACCGGTTTCGTGGTCTACGTCAATAACAACAACGTCTATCGCAATACCATCAGCACGCTGGACGCCTGGGTGATCCTCAATCCGGGCACGTACAACTTCTACATCCGCGCCTGGGACTCCACGGGCGCTTTCGGAACCTCGCCGACGTACACCGTCACCGTGTCCGGAACGGTGATCCCGACTCCGCCCGCCAACGCGGTGGTCCTCGACAACATTGATGACATGTCCGGATGGGGGAGCTGCACGGATTGCGCGGGAGGCAAGCTCGCCACCTCGTTCCCGATGACCCAGAACGTGGCCTCGCCCTCGCGGGACGGCGCCAGCACGGAATTCCAGATCACGGGTCCGGCCTACGCGGACGCCCTCTGGTGGAAGAAGGTGGGCGCCTACAGCGACAAGGAGAATTTCCTCTGGGAGTGGTGGTTCTACCTCCCAGCCTCGTCGACCTCGGCCCAGGCGCTGGAGTACGACGCCTTCCAGTTCGCCCCGGTGAACGGAACGATGACCGAGTTCATGTTCGGAACCCAGTGCAACTACGCCGCGGGGGTCTGGGACGGCTGGAACCAGCAGACCGGATCGTGGGTGCACACCAGCTTCTCCTGCCCGAAGTTCTCGACCGGGGTCTGGCATCACGCCATCCTGTTCGTACAGAGGGTGGGGGACAACCGGGACCAGGTCCTGTACGGCAACCTCACCATCGACGGCGTGACCACACAGTGGAACCTCACCGAGCCCACCGCGCCCACGCCCGCCGGCTGGACCGCCAACACGGGCGTTCAGTTCCAGCTCGACGAGAACAGCAGCGGAACGTCGCTTCAGGAGTGGGTGGATAGTGTGAAGCTGACGATCTGGTAAGAAACCAGGGACAGCAGGGACTCCAGAGACAACAGGGACAAAAACGTTTTCTATCTTGCGAGTCCCTGTTGTCCCTGCTGTCCCTTAGGTCCCTTTTTTTCCTACGCCGTCCGCCGTTCCTCGGGCTGCACCTCTTCGAGCTCCACCGACACCAGCTTCGACACCCCCTTCTCCTCCATGGTGACGCCGTAGAGACGCGAGGCGACCTCCATGGAGAGCTTGTTGTGGGTGATCACGATGAACTGGGTGTTCTGCGCCATCTCCTGGAGCAGGTCCACGAAACGGGTGGTGTTGACGTCGTCGAGCGGCGCGTCCACCTCGTCCAGGATGCAGAGCGGCGAGGGCTTGGTGCGGAAGAGAGCGAAGAGGAGCGCAATCGCGGTCAGCGCCTTCTCGCCGCCGGACATCAGCATCAGGTTCTGCAGACGCTTGCCGGGCGGGCGGGCGAGGATCTCGATACCGCTTTCGAGCGGGTCCTCGTCGTCGAGCAGCCGCATCTCGGCCTCGCCGCCGCGGAAGAGGCGCGAGAAGATCTCGCCGAAGTTCTTGTTGACCTCCTGGAAGGTGGTGTTGAACCGCTCGCCCGAGGCCTCGTTGATCTCTTTGATGGTCTTCTTGAGGCTGTCCACCGAGGTGGCCACGTCGGCGCGCTGGGTGGTGAGGAACTCGAAGCGCTGCTCCTGCTCGTCGTGTTCCTGGACGGCCAGGATGTTGACCGGTCCCAGCCGCTCCAGGGCCGCCTTGGTACGCGCCAGCTCGGCCTCCAGATCGGCGAGGTCGGCCCGCGGCTGGCCGGGGTCTTCCGGAAGCTCGGCCGGCTGGTCCTCGCGGCTGAACTCGTCGCGGAAGGTGAGGGCGAGGTGCTCGGCGTCCTGCTTGACGCTGGCTTGGGCGATGCGCAGCTCCTCGACCTCGGAGCGCACGGCGTCGCGATGCTCGCGGTGGCCGGCGATGCTCTCTTCCAGCAGCCGGATCTCCTGGCGGTGGACGTCCAGGTTCTCCTGCTCCTCCAGCACTCCTTCCTCGGCGGCGGCGCGCTGCTCCAGGGCGGTCTGGAGATCGCCTTGAGCCTTCTCGATGGCCCGCTCCAGCTCGGTCCGGCGGGTGGCGAGGTTGTCGGCCTCCTGGCGCCAGGTGGCGATCTGGCTCTGGCCCCGCTCGAGCTCGGCGCGCAGGCGGGACATCTCGCGGTCGTGCGATTCGAGCCGCTCGTCGAGCAGCTCCAGGCGGCCACGGCGGCCGGCGCTGGCCGTGCGCAACCCCTCACGGTTGGCCTTGGCGGCCTCCAGCTCGGCCTGGGCCCGCTCGAAGTCCTCCTGGAGGCCCACGCTGCGGGCCTCGGCGGTGGCGAGCTCCTCCTGGAGAAGCTCGCGGCGCTCAGCCACCCGCTCGATCTCGCGGGCGATCTCCTGCTGCTCGTTGGAG
>JAICSG010001078.1 GCA_025937035.1 Thermoanaerobaculia bacterium
CATCCGGGACGGATCGAGGACGGGCGTAGCCAGCCGCAGCACCCGGGCCCGGGTGACGTCCGACGGCCGGACCGGCTCCACCCCGGCCGCCAGCGCCTCCAGATCCCCCTGCCAGAGGGCGAGCTGGCGGTCGCACTCCTGGCAGCCACCCGCCAGATGCGCCTCGAGCTCGCGGAGATCGTCGCCGTCCAGCGCGCCCAGCGCGTAGGCGGGGAGGAGCTCCTCGATGCCGGGTGTGTGGGGCGTGCTCATGACTGGGCGCTCAAGGCCTGCCGGAGCTTGCTCATGCCGAGCAGGATGCGGGATTTGACGGTGCCGAGGGGCGCCGCGAGGCGCTCGGCGATCTGCGTATGGGTGAGCCCCTCGAAGAAGGCGAGCTCGATGCAACGGCGCTGGTCCGGCGACAGCGCCCCCAGGGCGGAGCTGACCTGGTGCTTGACCTCCAGGCTCTCCAGCCGCTCCGTTCCCAAGGGCGAGACCGCGTCCCCCGCCTCCCCGCTCACGGCCTCCTCCCGGCGGCGGGACGACTCCCGGCGGCGGAGGCGGTCGAGGGCGCGCGAGCGGGCGAGCATCAGGATCCAGCCGCGCGGGGTCGAGCGCACGCCGTCGTAGCGGTCGGCCTGCATCCAGATCTGGAGGAAGGTCTCCTGGAGCACCTCCTCGGCCTCGCCGCGCGCGCCGAGAATCCGCTGCAGGAGCCCGAGCGTCACCGGCGCGTGCCGCTCGAAAAGGCTGGCGAAAGCTCCGCCATCCCGGTCCGCTACCCGGCGCATGAGGTCCCGATCCTCCCTCTCGTGCTCCACCATTCAGGAAAAAACTATCGCGATGGCAAGGCGAACGTCAAAGAGGCCCAGAAGCTCTCCCAGTCGGCGCCCGCGTCCGCCGACGCCGGGATCATGTGCACCGCCTTGATCAGCCAGAAGCCGGGCCGGTCGAGCTTGAGGGTGACCCGTCCCCTGGCGTCCGTGCGGGCCATGATCTTGTCAATTTTCTCCGGCCGGTCCCGCTGGAGCGCCATCACCAGGGCCCCCGCGAGAGGCTTCCCCTCATAGAGCAGGCGGACCGGCAGCTCCCCACCGCCCGCCAGGGTATAGGGATTTTTCTCCGCCACCAGCTCCAGCCGCTGGTTGAAGACCCGGTCATAGCCCGGCCCGGAGCCGCCGTTCCCCACGTTCAGGAACGCCTTGGCGCACCGCGAGAAGACCTCCTTGACGCCGGCCCCGCTCTTCCCCTGGCGGGCGCGGAGGGTACTGATCTTCTCAAGGCCCTCCTGCTGGAGATACTCCTCGAATTTCGCCGCCTCGAGCTCGACGGACGAGCGCCCGCTGTCGTAGACGATTGTATAGAGCCCCGGCGCGGCGAAGGCCTCGAACCCGGCCGGCTCGGTGTTGGGAACCCCCGGCACTGTCGCGTCGCCGGCCGGCCCCGCCGCGATGAAGCGCTTCATCAGGGCGGGATCGCGGGGGACGGGGTCTCCCTTGAGCTCGACGCCGACCCGCAGCCGCACGGCCAGGCGCTGGCCAGGGGCCGGAGTGAAGGTCGAGGGCTCGATCCAGAAGTTGTGCGCCAGCAGCGCCGGAGCCCACAGAAGCCAGAGCAGAACACCACCGAGAACGCGCATCGAGTCTCCTCTTCTGAACATGGGAAAGGCGCTGTAGGGGCGGCCCAGCAGGTCCGCCCCTACAAAATCAGCCTACGGCGTCGGCACCCCGTTCGCCCCGTTGGGCGATCCCGGCAGTGGCGGCTTGAGATACGGGAAGGTGCTGTCGAACTGGCTGGCGTCCTGGAGCACGCCGTCCGTATACGGCAGGGTGCCCGAAGGCGCGTCCGAGGGGTTGCAGTAGACGCCGGGGAAGGCGTGGCAGAGCACCCCCATCGCCACCCGCAGCTCGATA
>JAICSG010000332.1 GCA_025937035.1 Thermoanaerobaculia bacterium
CGTCGGCCGGTGCCGGCAGGGCCCGGCGGCTCAGCTTGCCGTTGGGCGTCCGCGGCAGGGCCTCCAGGACGACGACCGCGGCCAGGCCCATGTAGGCCGGCAGGCGCTGCTGCAGGCGGGAGCGGAGCTGGCCGGGCAGATCGGCCGGCGCCTCCGGGCCGGCGGCGACGTAGCCGACCAGCCGGCGGTCGCCGGCCCGGTCCTCGCGCAGCACCACGGCCGCCTCGCGGACCACCGGATGCTCGCGCAGGACCGCCTCGATCTCGCCGAGCTCGATGCGGAACCCGCGCAGCTTGACCTGATGATCGGTGCGGCCGAGGAACTCGAGGACGCCGTCCGGCCGCCGCCGGACCAGGTCGCCCGTACGGTAGAGCCGGGCGCCGGGCTCGCCCGCGAACGGATCGGGGACGAACTTCTCGGCGGTCAGCCCGCTCCGGTTGAGGTAGCCGCGGGACAGGCCGGCCCCGCCGATGAGCAGCTCGCCGGGAGCTCCCGGCGGCTGGGGCCGGAAGCCGCCGTCCAGCACGTGGAGCACGGTGTTGGCGATGGGCCGGCCGAGCGGCGCAACCCCCGGCTCCGGCGTCACCCGGTGCACCGCCGACCAGATCGTGGTCTCGGTCGGGCCGTAGAGGTTCCAGACCTCGCGGCCGCGCTCCAGGAGACGGCCCGCCAGGTCTCCGGGCAGAGCCTCGCCGCCGCACAGGATGCGGAAGTCTTCCCGCCCCCGCCAGCCCGCCTCGATCAGGAGCTGCCAGGTGGCGGGGGTGGCCTGCATGACCGTGGCGCCGTGGCGCGCGATCGCCTCGGCCAGGGCCTCGCCGTTCGTGGAGACCTCGGGCCCGACCAGGGCGATCCGGGCGCCGCGGACGAGCGGCAGGACCAGCTCCAGGACCGAGATGTCGAACGACAGTGTGGTGACCGCCAGCAGGGTGTCGCGCTCCGTGATCCCCAACCGCGGCCCCATGAAGCCGAGAAAGTTGACCACGTTGCGGTGGGTGATCGGCACGCCCTTGGGGCGGCCGGTCGATCCCGAGGTGTAGAGCACGTAGGCCAGGTTGTCCGGGCCGGCACCGGCCGGCCGGTCGTCGGGGGAGAGCCCGGCCAGCTCCTCGCCGTCGAGGCAGAGAGCCGTGCCGCCCCAGGCGGGCAGCGCACCGCGCAGGTGCCGCTGCGTCAGGACCACGGGCGCCGCGCTGTCCTCCAGCATCCAGGCCAGTCGCTCCTCCGGCAGGGCGGGGTCCAGCGGCAGGTAGGCCCCGCCGGCCTCGAGAATGCCCCAGAGGCCGACCAGCATCTCGGGCGTGCGCTCGGTGTGCAGGCCGACCAGGGTCTCCGGACCGACGCCGAGCCGGCGCAGGCGGCCGGCGAGCCAGCGAGCGCGCTCCAGCAGCTCGCGGTAGGTCAACGTCTCACCGCCGCAGACGACCGCCTCGGCATCGGGCTGTCGCTCGACCCGCCCGGCGAGCAGCCCGGGCAGCGTGGCCCCGGGCGGGAGGGGCGCCGCCGTATCGTTCCACTCGACGAGGATCTGCCAGCGCTCCGGCGCGGAGAGCAGGGTGGCCGCGGCGTGCTGCGCCAGCGGGTTGCGCACCATCGCCTCGAGGGTGCGCAGGTAGTACCCGGCGATCGCCGCCGCCTGGGGCGGGGTGAGATCGCGGGCGCCGTATTCGAGGCCCAGCGCCATCTCCGCGGTGGCGGGGCTCTGGCTGAAGTTGGCCATCAGGGTGAAGTTGTTCCCCTCCGACCGCTTCATCGCCAGGACCGAGAGGCCGCCGGCGCGGATCACGTCGTCCACCACGTGGAAGTGGATGTAGTTGAAGCCGGTCTCGAACAGCGGCCGGCCGCCCAGGTCCTCCTGGAGCGCCGCCAGCGGATAGCGCCGGTGCGGCAGCATCTCCCATTCCGCCGCGAACACCGCCCGCACCAGGTCCTGCCAGCTGCCCGCAGCGAGATCGAGCCGCAGCGGCAGCGTGTTGAGGAAGAGGCCGCGCACCTCGGTGGCGTCGCGGGACTCCGGACGGCCGTGGGTGACCAGGCCGGTGACGACGCTCTCCTGCCCGCAGATCAGGCCGACCACCCGGGCATGGGCGGCGAGCAGCACGCTCTTCACGGGCACCGCGGAGACGCGCGCCAGGGTCCGGATGCCGCTCTGGACGGCCGGCGGGAGCGCCAGGAGCACGCCGCCCACCCCGGGGCCGACCTCCTTCTCCCCGAGAGCCGCCGGGACGCCGGCGGGCCAGCGCGGCAGGGCGCTGAAGGGGGCGTCGTCCATCCGGCGCGACCAGTAGGCCCGGGTCTCTTCCGACTCCAGAGCCGCGCGCTCCAGGCCCACGAAGTCGCCGAAGGAGAACGCCGGCGGCGGCTCCCGCGGCGGCTCCGCGCCTTCGAGCAGGGCGAAATAGATGCGGAAGACCTCGGCCAGGGTAGCGTGCAGGCTCCAGCCGTCGAAGATCGCGTGGTTCTCGGTCAGCGTGAGCTGGAACTGCCCGGCGCTCCGCCGGTGGACGTGCATGCGCAGCATCGGCGGGCGGGCCAGGTCGAACGGCCTCCCCCGCTCGCGCCGCAGGTGGGAGTCGATCGCGCGCTCCTGCACGGCCGCCGGCAGCGCCGTCAGATCCTCCACCTCCACCGGGAGGGGGACCTCGCGGTGCACCCGCTGGAGGGGGCCGCCGGGGCTGGCGAGGTCGAACGAGGTGCGGAGCACGGCGTGCCGGGCCACCACGCGGTCGACCGCGTCCTGCAGCGCCGCGGCGTCGAAGGGCCCGGCCAGGTGCCAGCTCACCACGTTGTGGTAGAGCGGCGCCTCGGGGTCGAGCGCCATGTGGTACAGCATCCCGGCCTGGAGGCGGGTCAACGGATAGGCGTCCTCGACATCGGCGGGCAGGCGGGCGCGGTCGTCGGCGGTGATCAGGGAGAACGGGGCGCGGCCCTCCGGCGAGGCGGCGGCGTCCCCGGGCTCCCCGAGACCGGTGGCCAGCCCGGCCACGGTCTGGCTCTCGAAGAGATCCTGCACCGTGAAGTCGAGCCCCCGCTCGCGCGCCAGGGCCACCACCTCCACGCTGCGGATCGAGTCGCCGCCGAGGGCGAAGAAGTTGTCATGGACGCTGACGCGGTCGATCCGCAGCACCTGCGCCCAGACGGCGGCCAGCACCTCCTCGACCGGCGTCCGCGGCGGCACGTGCGCGGTCTCCTCGGCCGGCGCCTCGGACGGCACCGGCAGCGCCGCGCGGTCCAGCTTGCCGTTGGCGGTCAGCGGCAGCCGGTCGAGGCGGACGAAGGCCGCGGGGATCATGTGCTCGGGGAGCCGGGCACGCAGGAAGTCGCGCAGCTCGCCGCTGGACGGCGCCGGCCCGCCGTTCGGCACCCACCAGGCGACCAGGCGCGCTCCCCCGCTCTCCCCGGGGAGGGCGAGCACGGCGCTGGCGGAGACGCCGGAGCACGCCGCGAGCGCCGACTGGATCTCGCCGATCTCGATGCGGAAGCCGCGGATCTTGACCTGGTCGTCCGTGCGGCCGAGGTACTCGATCTCCCCGCCGGGGAGCCGCCGCGCCAGGTCGCCCGTCTTGTAAAGGCGCCCCCCGGGCGCGCCGAACGGATCGGGGACGAACCGCTCGGCGGTCAGCTCGGGGCGCCGCAGATAGCCGCGGGCGAGCCCCGCCCCGCTGACGAAGATCTCTCCCGGTACCCCCAGAGGCGCGAGCTCCCCCGCGCGGTCCAGCAGGTAGAGCCGCAGGTCGGCCAGGGGGGGACCGATCACGCTCGCCGTCCGCGCCGCGTCCGTGGCCGAGAGCGGCCGGAACGTGACATGGACCGTGGTCTCGGTGATGCCGTACATGTTGACCAGCCGCGGGCGGCTGTCACCGTGCCGGGCCAGCCAGGGGGCCAGGCTCTGGAGATCGAGGGCCTCGCCGCCGAACACCACCCACTCCAGCGATAGCTCCCCCCTGGCCGCCCCGCTCTCCTCGGCATGGCTGAGCTGGAGGAACGCCGAGGGGGTCTGATTGAGCACCGTCACCCTCTCGCGGCACAGCAGCTCGTGGAACGCCTCAGGGGAGCGGCTGGTCCAGTACGGGACCACCACCAGGCGGCCGCCGTGGAGGAGCGCCCCCCAGATCTCCCAGACCGAGAAGTCGAACGCGTAGGAATGGAAGAGCGTCCAGACGTCGTCGCCGTCAAAGCCGAAGTCGTCCCGCGTGGCGGCGAAGAGGCGGACGACGTTGGCGTGGGTCACCACCACGCCCTTCGGCCGTCCGGTGGAGCCCGACGTATAGATCACGTAGGCCGCGTTCTCCGGCCGCGCGCCGGTCGCCGGCGGCTCGCTGCTCCCTCCGACCGGCTCCTCCTCGCGGTCGAGGAGCAGCCGCTCCGGCCCGCCCGCGGGCAGGGAGCCGGCCAGGTCGCCGCGGGTGAGCAGCACGCGGGCCTGCGAGTCCTCCAGCATGAAGGCCAGGCGCTCGGCGGGATAGGCGGGATCGAGAGGGACGTAGGCGCCGCCCGCCTTGAGCACCGCCACCAGCCCCACCCCGAGGTCCAGCGAGCGCTCGAGGCAGAGCGCGACCCGCACGTCGGGCCCCACCCCCAGAGCCCGCAGGCGGTGGGCCAGGCGGCTCGACCGGCGGTCGAGCTCGCCGTAGCTCAGCGCCTCCCCCTCGCAGGTCAGGGCGACGGCCTCTGGCCGGCGCGCGGCCTGCTCCGCGAAGATCTCGTGCAGGAGCCCCCGCGCGGGCACCTCGCGCCTCTCCGCCTCGACCAGCGCCAGGATCTCCCGGCGCTCCGCCTCGTCCAGGAGGGGGAGGTCCCAGAGGCGCTGCTCCGGAGCGGCGGCGATGGCGGTGACCAGCGTCTGGAGCTGCCGCAGGAAGCGGTCGATCGTCGCGGCGCAGAACAGGTCGGTGCTGTATTCCAGCAGCATGCTCACCCCCCCGTCGAGCTCCGCGCACAGCAGGCGGAGGTCGAACATGGAGGTCGTGGCCTCCTCCAGCATCCGCCGCAGGCGCAGGCCGGGCAGCTCGAGCTCCTCGCGCGGCGGGACGAGCAGGCCGAAGGCGATCTGGAAGAGCGGCGAATGGCTGAGGTTGCGCTCGGGGCGGAGGTCCTCGACCAGACGCTCGAAGGGGAGCCCCTGATGCGCCTGGGCGTTGAGCACCCGCTCGCGCGTCCGCGCCACCAGCTCGCGGAACCCGGGATCGCCGGCGAGGTCGGCCCGCATCACCAGGGAGTTGACGAAGAAGCCGATCAGCGGCTCGTGCTCCTGGCGGATGCGCCCGGACACGGGCACTCCGACCGCCAGGTC
>JAICSG010001157.1 GCA_025937035.1 Thermoanaerobaculia bacterium
GCCGCTCGGCACTGTCGTCGATCGCACGATCATGGACGTGGTGACGCCCGGCGGCCCGATCGTCTCGGTCTGGCCGAAACCGGGCCATGAGGCGGAGGTCGCGGCGAAGCTGTTGCGGCCGCTCCCCCATCTCCAATGCCGGCAAGGTCTGGAGCGTCTTCGAGAGCGGCCCGCCGGCCGTCAAGGTCGACCTCCTGGTGCTCGGCGACGGCTACACCGCCCGGGAGATGAACAAGTTCCACGCCGACGTCCGCCGGCTGATGGACGCCCTCTTCGCGGCCGAGCCCTACAAGAGCCACCGCGGCGACTTCAACGTGCGGGCGATCGATCTGCCGTCGGCCGAGTCCGGCGTCACCGATCCGCGCACCAGCACCTGGCACCGGAGCCCGCTCGGCCTCGCCTACAACGCCTTCGACTCCGAGCGCTACATGCTGACCTTCGCGGACGAGGCGGTCCGCGAAGCCGCGGCCGAGGCCCCCTACGACGCGCTGATCCTGCTCTCCAACAGCCGCAAGTACGGGGGCGGCGGCATCTTCAACCTCTGGAACACGGCCGCCGTGGACAGCGCCGAGTCGGCCTATCTGGTGGTCCACGAATTCGGCCACGCCTTCGCCGGCCTGGCGGACGAGTACTACACCTCGCAGGTTTCCTACGAGAATTTCAATCCGCCCGGCACCGAGCCCTGGGAGCCGAACGTGACGGCCCTCCTCGATCCCAAGCACCCGAAGTGGGGGGACCTCGTGGCCGCGGGCACGCCGATCCCCACCCCCTGGAGCCAGCAGACCTACGACAAGGTCGTGCTCGATTACGAGAAGATCCGGCGCGAGCTCCGTGAGAAGAACGCTCCCGAGGAACAGATGGAGGCGCTCTTCCAGGAGGTTCGCGAGAAGACCACCCCCCTGCTCCGCGCCGAGAAATACTTCGGCAAGGTCGGCGCCTTCCAGGGCGCCGCCTACGAGGCCAAAGGGCTCTACCGCCCGGAGGTGGACTGCATCATGTTCAGCCGCAACCCGAAATCCTTCTGCGCCGTCTGCGCCCGGGCGATCGAGCGGATGATCAGGATGTACGCGGAGTGACCGGTCAGACCGTCTCCTTGCGGTCCGCGGCCGGCCGCGAGGCCACCAGGAAATCGTAGAGCACCATCAGGATCGTGGTCGCGAAACCGATCCCGGCGACGATCCACCACATCTGCTGGGGGTGGCTCGATTCCCGCACGTAGCGCTGCACCAGATGGCCGCCCAGCGGGCCGGCCACGAGCGCGCCGATGGCGACCGGCAGGAAGGCGAAACCCATGAAGGTGCCCACCTGCTCGCGCGGCGCGAGGTCCGCCACGTATTCATAGAAGCGCGGCGCCTGCATCCCCTCTCCGACCGCGAACACGAACATGGCGGCAACGGCCCCCTGCCACGTCGGGATCGCGGCGATCAGCAGCCAGGAGCAGGAGGCCACGGCGAACCCGGCCGTCATCGCGCGGATCGGCCGCCAGCGCCGCACCAGCGCGCTGATCGCCACCGTGAGAAGGATCAGAGTCCAGGCGTCGACAATCTCGATCAGCTCGAACCGCTCGAATTTCAGGGTTTCCCTGAGGTAGAACGGCAGCGAATCGAAGATCTGCCAGAACATGATCCAGAACCCCGAGAAGATGACGAGGAACCCGATAAAGCGCAGGTTGCCGAACACCATGAGCATGTTGCCCAGCACCTTGGCAAAGGAGGTCGGGGGCGCCTCGTCCGGAGCGC
>JAICSG010000672.1 GCA_025937035.1 Thermoanaerobaculia bacterium
CTCCCGGGGCAGCGGCGCGAGCGAAGCGGTCTGAGCCGTCGGGTACTGCGTCTCCGAGGACATTTTTGAAAAGCATAACAAAAAAAGCCGCCCCGGCGGCGGACCGCCGGGGCCGGGGGAAAAGGCGCCTGCAAGAGCTAGTTGAGCGGGCAGGTCAGGTTGTTGTCGGCGTCGAGCGACGAGGCGAGGGTGAGGATGGTGTTGCGGTCGCGGCTGGTGAGCGCGGCGTTGACGTCGCTGAGGACCGCGGCCGCCGTGCGCGGGAAATTCACATTCGGGTGCGAGGCGTTGAGCAGCGAGGCCGTGCCGGCGCGGAGCAGGTTTCCCGCCGCGCCATTGAGGTCGGAGCCGCCCTGGAAGCTGAGCGAGCCCAGGAGGGTGGCGCTGCCGAGGCTCGGATAGCCGGAGGCCGCGCTGAAGGCGCTCTGCACGGACTGGAAGGTCGTGTAGGGGGTCGCCGTCCAGGAGCCGGGGTGGTTCTTCCAATAGCCCGGCGAGCAGCCCTGGGAAGGCGGCGGAGGCGGCGGCACGTCGCCGTAGTAGTGGCTGGGGTCGGAGGAGGTGACGGCCGGCCCGCTGGGCGGGTTGGCGGTGACGGTGCCGATGTTCTCGTACTGTCCCGCGACGGCGGTGCCGTTGCCCGTGCAGTGCATGGTCTCGCCGACCGCCAGGGAGGCCTTGGGGCAGGAGACGGCCACTCCGCGGTTGTCTGAAACGTGGACATTGCTAAGGACCGTCTGGCCGGAGTTGGTCACCACGTAGTCCCAGGCGACCGGGGAGCCGACCTGGATGTGGGGCCCGGGGGCCACGTCGGCGTCGTCGCCGTTGGTGTACTTCTTGATCGTGACGCCAGGCACCGGCGGCGGCGGTGGGACGTCGCCGTAGTAGTGGCTGGGATCGGAGGCGGTCACGGCCGGCCCGCTGGGCGGATTGGCGGTGACGGTGCCGATGTTCTCGTACTGCCCCGCGACGGCGGTGCCGTTGCCCGCGCAGTGCATGGTCTCGCCGATCGCCAGGGAGGCCTTGGGGCAGGAGACGGCCACCCCGCGGTCGTCGGTGACGTGGGCGCTGCTGAGGGCCACCTGGCCGCAGTTGGTCACCACGTAGTCCCAAGCGACCGGGGCGCCGGCCTGGATGTGGGGCCCGGGGGCCAGGTCGGCGTCGTCGCCGTTGGTGTACTTCTTGATCGTGACGCAGGCCGTCAGCGGCGTCGGCGGCGGATCGCCGTGGTAGTGGCTGACGTCGTGGGCCGAGACCTTGGTGCCGCAGGAATCGGCGGCCGTGACGGTGCCGGTGTTCTCGTACTGGCCGGCGACGGCGGTACCGGTGCCCGTGCAGGTCATCGTCTCACCCGGGTTCAGCGAGGTCTTCGGGCAGGTGACCACGACCCCCTTGTCGTCCGCCACCTGGACGCCCGTCAGATTGGCGTCGCCGGTGTTGGTCACCAGGTAGGTCCAGGTGACCGGCGAGCCCACGGTCAGGCTCGGTCCGGGCGCCGCCGTGGCCCGCTGGCCGTTGGTGCGCTTTTCGATCGCGATCGCCGGATTCGGATCGCCGAAATAGTGGCTGGGATCCTGGGCCTCGACCGTGGTGCCGTCCGGGGCCTTGGCGGTGACGGTCCCCAGGTTGGCGTACTGGCAGGCGATGGCGGTGCCCTGGGCGGTGCAGGTCATCGAGGCGCCCGGATCGAGGGTCGTGCCCGGGCAGCTCACCTGCTCCCCCTGGTCGTCGGTCACCTGGACGTCGCTCAGCTTGAGGCCGCCGGTGTTCTCCACGAGGTAGGTCCAGAGGACGGGGGCTCCCACGCGGATCGACGGGCCGGGCGGGTCGTTGGCGTCGGCGCCGTTGGTGAGCTTGCGCAGGCGGATGCCGGGCTCCGGTCCGGGGGGCGTGGGCGGCGGAACGGGCAGGCAGTAGGCCATCAGGCCGAGGCTCAGGCCGTTCGTGGCGCCATACTGGACGGCGATGAAGACCTCCGAGCCCATCTCCAGGTCCAACCAGCCGAACGGCTGGCTGACGCCGAGATCGGCCAGCGTGAAGCTCTGGGTGGAAAGGACGTTGGTGGTATGGGAGCCGCTCTGCGGCGTGCCAGCCTCATCGAAAACCGTCATGTCGGCCTGGGAGAGGAGGGCGCCCGGGCTCGGGGAAGCGGCGGGCTGGCCGGCCTTGCCGGTCCACACCATCACCCGCGTGCCGCCGTCGAACGGCGTGCCGGCGAGGAAGCGCAGGGCGTGGCGCTTGCACATGCCCGGGCAGCCGACCGCCGTGTCCAGGTTCACCAGATCGTTGGCGTAGGTGACGTGCTGCGCCTGGTCGAGGAAGAAGTAATCCCCCCACAGCGCGGCCGGGCGCGACGACGACTGGGTGACGATGCGCACGTAGCCCGTGAAGCGGCCGGCGACCGGAGTCGAATAATAGAGATTGTCCTTGGGCGATTTCTGGCCGGAGAGGACCGCTTTCAGATGGGAGAGGTCGAGGCCGGTCAAGGAGCGTCCGGGCATCTTTCCGTTCACCCAGGTCCGCAGGTTGAACGTGTGGACCTCATGGGCTGCCAGCGTGAGAGGCATGCTGGAGACCACGATGCCCCAGTTGGAATATAAATTGATCTGAATATCGACCGGTTGATCGAGAGCGTTGGCGATGGCGAGCATCGTCGTGGTGCCGCCCGCCTTCGCCTCGACCTCGAAATAGGGCAACAGAACCTCGGCGGAAGGCCGCTGCTGTGCCGCGGCCCGCCCCAGGCCGGCCCAGAGACCGGTCACGGCGGCGAGAAGGATCGCAAAAACTTTCCATGAAGGTCTCATGACACGTTCCTTTCTGGTCATCTCGTAAGGGCTCGTTCTCCAAAATCTCGGACGGCGGCCTCTCTGAGCACGCCGCGTGCCACAGGCCGAAACGAGCGGAAACTGCAGAAAGGAAAGGGTTTGTGAGAAAGAGAGGGGGGCGTGGGGGAGACCCCTGTCAAGGGGGTGTCAAAGGGTCAAGGGGGTGTCCAGGAGTGTTAAAGGCAGCAGCAGATATCGGTGCACCTCGCATGTAAGATGACCCCATGACGCCCATCCTCGTCACCGGTTCCACCGGAACCATCGGCCGCCAGGTGGTCTCCCAACTGCTCTCCACGGACGCCCAGATCCGCGCAATGACCCGCAATCCGGACGCCGCCGGCCTGCCGTCCGGGGTGGAGGCTGTGCGCGGCGACCTCACCGATCCCGCGTCCCTCGACAGGTGTCTGGACGGCGTCGAGGCGGTGTTTC
>JAICSG010000456.1 GCA_025937035.1 Thermoanaerobaculia bacterium
GTATAGGCGTAGGCCACGCGGTATTCGATCAGAGCGGTGCCGGTGCGGGCCGCCCATCCCAGCCCCACGAAGGCGAGGAGGGCGAGCGAGACCAGGGCGAGCACGGCGACCGAGCGGGTCATCCGCCCGGCGTCGGCGCCGGCGAGCTCGCCGAGGCGGCCCTCGCTCGGCGCGCCCGAGGCGTCGATCAGCCCCCGCGACTGGCGGAAGAGGTCGACGTCCCAGAGGGTGGGCGCCAGCGGCTGGCCGGCCGGCTGCTTGTTGGAGGACAAATTCAGGTCGGAGAGGAGGGCCTCGGCCCGCTTGGACTCCTCGCCGATCTGAGCCGCCACCGCCCGGGCCGACTCCTGGCGGTCGGCCTTGATCACCCCGAGGGCGTAGCGGCTGAAGGCCCAGAGGTCGATCACCAGCAGCAGGGCCGCCGCGGCGGCCAGCAGCCAGCGGCGCTCGCCGAGGGCCAGCGAGAGCAGCCCCAAGCCCACCACCGGCGCCAGCCAGGCGGCCAGGAAGGCGAGCCAGGGGAAGGCGGTGGGCTCGGGATTAGCCCGGGTCTCCATCTGCGCCATGCCCACGACCTCGCCGTTGCGCTCCACCGGCGCCGCCAGCGAGAGCCCGCCGTTCGCCCGCCGCTCGACGCCGATCTCCGGCTCGCGGGCCGCCCCCTCGGCCCCCTGGCGGTTCCCCTCGACCGCGGCGCGCAGCTTCTGGCCGAGGTCGTAGAGCGGCTTCTCGTCCCGCTCCAGGCGGCGGGGCGCGGCCTGGGTCCCCTTGTCGGAAGGGGCGGTCGAGGCCGCCAGCAGGATGCCCTCGAAGCGCACCACCCGGATGGCGGTGATCTCGGGATGGCTGGCGGCGAAGCTTTCGACGGCGCGCCGCAGCACCTCATCCTGATCGCCGGCGGGCTTCCGCGCCTGCCCCTGCTGCTCCGCCGCCGCGATCTCGGCGCCGATCCCCATACCGTTCCCTTCGGACGGCTGGGCCGGCTCGGAGGGGGCGGCCTGCGGCGGCGAGGGGATCTCCTCGCCCAGGCCCGTGCCGGCGGGGGCCGCCTCGGCGGTGTTGCCGCCGTTCGCCCGGTCGACGATGGCGGTGAGCGCCGAGAGGGTGACCAGGGCCCGGCGCTCGGCCCGGTCGCGGCGCTCGGCCGCACGGGTCCCGGCGAGGAGCAGGGCCCCCAGCCCCACCCCGAGAAGGGCGGCGACGGCGACGCCGATCAGGAACCGGCGCCGGTGCGAGGTGGGGTGGGTGACGGGGGATTCCATGGCCTATTTCTTGAGCAGGTTGTTGATCCGCTCGACGACCTCCTTCTGGGCCTGGTCCATCGCGGACTTCGGGGTCGCCGCCTTCTTGACGATCACGTTCATGGCGGTGGTGGCCGGCGACCAGACCATCGACATCTCCGGCAGGTTGGGCATCGGGATCGCCACGTCCACCTGCTGGCGGAAGGCCTTTAGGATGGGATCGTTCGCCACCGCGGGATCGGCGTAGACCCCCTTGTTGGCCGGGGTCTGCCGCCCCTCCAGGGCCATCACCCGGGCGGCCGGCACGTCGGTGAGGTACTTGGCGAGTGCGAACGCCGCGTCCTTGTTCTTCGACGGGGCGGCCACGTAGACCCCCTCGACGGTGATCCACGGCCGCATCGGCTTGTTGCCGTTCTCGGAGATGGTGGGCAGCGGCGCCAGGCCGTAGTCGATCCCCTTCGCCACCTCGCCCAGGAACCAGGGGCCGGAGAAGACGATCGCCGCCTTCCCCTCGTTGAACAGGGAGGTGATCAGGGCGGTCGAGGGCTCGGCCGGCATGAACCCCTGGTTGATCCACTTCAGCAGGTAGTTGAGCGAGGCGACGTTCTGGGCCGAGTTGAGGGTCGGCTTGCGGCCCGCGAAGACGCCGCCGCCGAAGCCGTTCATCAGCGCCGCGTGGTAGTAGAAATCGGAGTACCAGTAGACGAGCCCGAAGCGGCCGGCCTGGGCGTTGGTGAATTTCTTCGCCGTCGTCTCGAGCTCGGCCGTGGTCTTGGGCGGCGTGGGCAGCAGCTTCTTGTTGTAGATCATGGTGATGACCTTGAAGTTCAGGGGGAGGCCGTAGGTGGTCCCCTGATAGGTCATGGCGTCGAGGGTGGCCTTGAGATAGCGCCCCTTGGTGGCCGGATCGAGGAAGAAGTCGAGCGGCTCGACCGTGTTGCCCGCGGCGATCCAGCCGCCGAGGCGGTCCTGGGCGAAGATGAAGACGTCCGGCCCCTTGCCGCGCGGGACGGCCGCCGTGATCTTGTCGGCGAAGGCATCGTAGGGGACGGCCAGCGTGGTGACCTTGATCTTGCCCGCGTTGGCCTTGTTGAAGTTTTCGACCACCTTTTCGAAGGCCTCTTTCTCGCCGCCGCGGTAGCCGTGCCAGACCACGATCTCCTTCTGCGCCAGGGCGGAGAAGGGGAAGAGGAGCAGCAGCGCGAGCGCGCCCAGGGTGCCGCGAACGAAGTTGGATTTCATGCCGTTCTCCTATACGAAGGAAAGCTCAGCTGCCGAGCCGTTTCTCGGTGGTGGCGTCGAAGAGGTGGGCGGCGTCGGCTTCGATCACCAGGGGGATCGTGTCGCCGATCTGCGGCGAGCGGTGGGAGTCGACCTTGGCGACCACGAGCTCGTCGCCGATCCGGCCGTGCACGATCACCTCGTGCCCCAGCGACTCGGCGAGCTCCACCTTGACGGTGACCGGCACGGTCGCGCCGCCCCCCTCGCGCGAGGCTTCGCGGATGTTCTCCGGCCGGATGCCCAGCACGACCTTCGTCCCGTCACGCCCCGCCGCCGCGGCGCGGAATTCCTGAGGCACCGGCATCTTGAAGCCGGAGGCGGTGACCGTGGCGCCGCCGTCCGCGAGGGTGGCGGGGATGAAGCTCATCGGCGGCGTGCCGATGAAGCTCGCCACGAACAGGTTGGCCGGCCGGTCGTAGACCTCCAGCGGCGTGCCCACCTGCTGGAGCTCACCCTTGCTCATCACGGCGATGCGGTCGCCCATGGTCATCGCCTCGACCTGGTCGTGGGTGACGTAGACGGTGGTGGTCTGCAGCCGCCGTTGCAGGGTGGAGATCTCGGCCCGCATCTGCACGCGCAGCTTGGCGTCGAGGTTCGACAGCGGCTCGTCGAAGAGGAAGACGGCGGGCTTGCGCACGATGGCGCGGCCGAGGGCCACGCGCTGGCGCTGGCCGCCGGAGAGCTGCTTGGGCTTGCGGTCGAGGAATTCGGTGATGCCTAGGATCTGGGCCGCCTCGTTGACCAGACGATCCATCTCAGGCTTCGGGGTCTTGCGGATCTTGAGGCCGAACTCCAGGTTCTCGCGCACCGTCATGTGCGGGTAGAGCGCATAGCTCTGGAAGACCATGGCGATGTCGCGGTCCTTGGGCGGCACGTCGTTGACCACCCGGTGGCCGATCTCGATCTCGCCGCCGCTGATCTCCTCCAGGCCCGCGATCATCCGCAGGGCCGTCGACTTGCCGCACCCCGAGGGGCCCACGAGCACCATGAGCTCGTGGGCCTTGATGTCGAGGCTGAGGTCCGGGATGACCGTGACCGGCCCGTACGCCTTCTTGACGTGGTGAAACGTGACCTCTGCCATGTTCGCCGCTCTCCTGAAGCTTTGTAGCGGTCTTCCGCGCCCCTGTCACCACCCCGCGAGGTGGGAATCCCTTATTTATGGGATCGATTCGATCGCGAAAATCCGCGCGCCTTTCGGTGCCACCGTCACCTCGATCCGTCCTCCCGTCCGCGAGACCGGCTCCCCCGTCCAGACGTCCCGCGCCGGAGCGGCCCCCCACTCCGCCGGCACGTCGAAGCCCGCCGTCGCCGGCGCGCTCCCCCGGTTGATGGCCACCACCACGGCGTCGTGGCTCGCCTCGTCCCGCTGCAGGAAGACGAGCAGGTCGCCGTCCGTCGAGAGCGCGGAGTGGACCCCGCGCGAGAACGCCGGATGGGCGCGACGGATGTCGATCATCTTCTTGTAGTCGGCCCGCAGCGCCTCGTCGCGCGGCTTGCCGGCCCCCGGCGGGATCTTGCGGTCCCCCCAGGGCATGTCGCTGCGGTTGTCCGGCCAGTCCCCGCCCGGGCGGCCGACCTCCTCGCCGTAATAGATCATCGGGATGCCGGACGCGGTCATCTCCAGGAGCGCCGCCAGGCGGAACAGCTCCTTGTCCCCCTGGAGCTGGAAGAGCGCCCCCGGCACGTCGTGCGAGGAGAGGTAGGGGGAGAGGAGGTGGCCGGCGCGCACCTTCTCGCGGGTCTTCAGGTAGTGGTCGAAGGCCGCCGTGCGCCCCCGCCCCTGGACCCAGGCGAGCGTGCTCCCCTGGAAGGAGAAGTCGAAGCCGGCGTCCATCTCGTCGCCCGCGAACCAGGGGTCGAGCGACTGCGCGTCGCCCCCCCAGAC
>JAICSG010000155.1 GCA_025937035.1 Thermoanaerobaculia bacterium
GGGTACCCGCCCGACAGCCGGCGTCTGCGCGCCGTGGTGGAGCGGGTGGCGAAGGAGTCGGGCTGGGACGAGAAGGTCCGGAAGTACAAGGGGACGCGCCGCGGCCTCGGCATCGCCGCCCACCGGAGCTTCCTGAGCTACGTGGCCATCGTGGCCGACGTTTCGCTCAATGAGGCCAACGAGCTGACCGTCAACGAGATCTACGGCGTGATCGATTGCGGCTTCGCGGTCAACCTGGACCGGGTGCGGGCGCAGATGGAGGGTGGCATCAACTACGGCCTGAGCTACGCCCTGCTCGGCGAGATCACGGTCAAGAACGGAGCCGTCGAGCAGAACAACTTCAACGATTACCAGGTTCTGCGCATCCATCAGGCGCCGAAGAAGATCTATACGTTCATCGAGGAGCCCAGCGCGGAGGTGGCCAGGGATTACGACGGAGACGTACCGCCGACCGGCGCCGGCGAGCCTCCGACCCCCGCGGTCGCGCCGGCCGTGGCCAACGCGATCGTCGCCGCGGGCGGGCCTCGCATCCGCGAGATTCCGTTCCACAAGACCGTTCGGTTGCTCTGAGGATCAGACGACGCCCCTCTCCCGGGAGACCGGGAGAGGGGCTCGAAATCTTTACCGGATCTGCCTGTACAGCCGCGCCAGCCGGTGCGGCGAGACCCCGCACAGAAAGAGAATCCAGATCAGCCAGTTGATGGCCACCGTGCGCACCGCCCCCTGCTCGACGAAGCGGCGGGCGCCGGTCGTCACCGGCTCCGCGATCAGCCTGAAGCCGGGGAGGCGGCGCAGGCGGAGGGCGAAGTCGAGGTCCTCCAGGATCGGCCAGTCGCGGAAGCCGCCCAGGCGGTCGAAGGTCTCGCGGGTGGCCCACTGCGCCTGATCGCCCAGCGGCACCCGGAGCCAGCGGGTACGCCCGTTGATCAGCCGCTCGCCCAGCCGCTGCATGGGTCGGTCGACGTCGAAGCGCAGGAAGAAGGCGCCGCCGGGGGCTCCCGCCGCCACGGCCTCGCGGACCCGCTCCGCGCCGCCCTCCGGCAGGGTGGTGTCCGCGTGCAGGAAGAGGAGCACGTCCGCGGTCGAGGCCGTGGCTCCCTGGTTGAGCTGGCCGCCCCGTCCGGGGGCCCCTTCCACGATCCGGGCGCCGAGAGAGCGCGCCACGGCCACGGTGCCGTCCGTGCTGCCGCCGTCCGAGACGATCACCTCGTCGGCCACGGCCAGCGCCGCGGGCAGGTTGCGGCGGACCGTGTCCTCCTCGTTCAGGACAGGAACGATGATCGCCAGTCTCATGGAGTCGCGGGATGCTAGCATACCGGCTTCGTTTGGAGACTTTGACCTCATGAGCTCGCAAGGTTCCTTCAGCCATCTCGATCCCCAGGGGAACGCCCACATGGTGGACGTCTCGGAGAAGCCCGTCACGCGCCGGGTGGCCGAGGCCTCCTGCCGCGTGCTGATCTCCGCGCAGACCCTGATCCGCCTGGCGAACCTCCCCAAGGGGGATGCCTTCGCCGTGGCCCGCCTGGCTGGCATCCAGGCGGCCAAACGCACCCCGGAGCTGATCCCGCTCGCGCACCAGATCCCGCTCGACCAGGTGGAGATCGACATCCAGCCGATCCCCGAGGGAGTGATGATCCGCAGCCACGTGGTGGTCAACGCCCGCACCGGCGCCGAGATGGAGGCCCTGGTCGCCTGCTCCACCGCGGCCCTCGCCCTCTACGACATGGTCAAGGCGCTGGAGAAGGGGGCCGTGATCACCGATCTGCGCCTGGAGGCCAAGAGCGGCGGCCGCACGGGCGTGTTCCGGAGGGACGGATGAGCGTCGTCGCCACCGGTCTCGACCGCCTGCTGTCCGGTCTGTCCACCGATGGGGCGCGGTTGGTGGGGCGGCGCTACGGCATCCTGGCCCACGGCGCCTCGATCACCCGCGACGGCCGGCCGATCCACCTGGCGCTCGCGGCGAGCCCGGCCGGGCCGCCCAGCGCCCTCTTCGGCCCCGAGCACGGCTACTACGGCATCGAGCAGGACATGATCGCGGCCGAGGGGGGGCGCGATCCGTGGACCGGCGCGCCCACCCTCTCGCTCTACGGCGACTCGGAGCAGACCCTGCGCCCTCACCCCTCCGCCTTCGAGGGTCTCGACGTGCTGCTGGTCGATCTCCAGGACGTGGGCTCGCGCTACTACACCTACGCCGCGACGGGGATCTGGGCCGCCGAGGCCGCGATGGCCGCCGGCTGCGAGGTCTGGGTGCTCGACCGTCCCAATCCGCTGGGGGGAGAGAAGATCGAGGGAAACCTCCTGAGCAAGGGGTTCGAGTCGTTTGTAGGGGCTTTCCGCCTGCCGGTGCGTCACGGCCTCACCCTCGGCGAGCTGTTCCGCCTGGAGGCGGCGCGGCGGCACTGGAACGGGACGCGGGCCTACTTCTCGATCTGGTACATGGAGGGGTGGCGGCGCGGCATGACCTGGGAGGAGACGGGCCTGCCGTGGATCGCGCCGTCGCCCAACATGCCCACCCCCACCACGGCGCGGGTCTATCCCGGCGGCTGCCTGGTCGAGGCCACCGAGCTCTCCGAGGGGCGGGGGACGACGCGCCCCTTCCAGCTCACCGGCGCGCCGTTCGTCGATCCCAAGCGGCTGGCGGAGGAGCTGAACGGGCGGCGCCTGCCGGGGGTGACCTTCGTGCCCAACTACTTCCGGCCGCAGTTCCAGAAGCACAAGGGGGCGGTCTGCGGCGGCGTGGAGCTGCTGGTGACCGACCCTGAAGCCTTCGAATCCTACAGGGCCGGCGTCGAGCTGCTGGCGGCGGTCCACCGCCTCTGGCCGGACGACTTCGCCTGGCGCGAGGCCCCCTACGAGTTCGTCTCGGACCGCCCGGCGATCGACCTCCTGACCGGCGGCCCCGACTGCCGGCAGGCGATCGAGAGCGGGGAGGGGCTGTGGGATTGGATGGCGGCCTGGAAGCGGGACGAGGAGGCCTTCCGGGAGGAGCGCCGGGCGATCCTGCTGTATCCGGAGGAGGGGGAGTGAAGGCCCCGCACCTGCTCCGGGTCGAAGACTCCCCTGAGAAATTCGCGCCGCTGGCCGAGGCCGCCCGGGCCCTGGGGTTGCGGATCGGCTGGCTGGAGCTCGGAGGCACGGCGCATCCGGTCCCGCCGGTCCTGGCGGCGGCCGCGGGCTTGGGCGCTCTCCGGGCCGTGGAGGTGGGGGAGGGGCGGACGGTGGCCGTGAAGCCGCTGCGGGGCGCGCCGGTCCTCAAGGATCTCCTGCGCGAGCACTTCCGGGGGTGCGCGCTGGTGCTGGTGCGCGGAGAGCTGAAAGACCTTCCCTCCCTGCGGATCGAGGAGTCGGTCTGGATCGTGACCCCGCCCGGCGCCGCCTCCCGCGGTTACACGCCGGAAAAGCTCGCCGAGGCGCTCCGCAAGCCCAATCCCTGGAATCTGGAGCCAATCGCCGCGCCCTGAGCCCTTTCGGGTGGAGGAAAAGCCCTTTCCCCTCCGCCAGAGCCACCGGACCCCGTCTGAAAAACCTTTCCAGGCTGGAAGAGCGCTCAAGGCCCGATCGACAAGTCTTTTGCCGCGAGAGAAAGGCTTTTCAGGCGCTCCAAAGACTGACGGGGCGGCCCTAAAAGATAAAGCCGCCGCCGTTGTCGCCATCGTTGTTGCCCGGATGGTTCTTGCGGTATTCCTCCGCCTCCGACTGCGTCGTGCTGATCTTTATGCTCTTGAGCTTCTGCTGGCTCTCCGACTGAGCTCCCCGGCTCCAGAGGATCGTGACGGGCATGTTGTCGTTGATGAACCATCCGTTTTCCGAGCCGCTGCCCTGAACGAGCCATTTCCTGGCGACCCGGATGACCACGACCCCGCCGCGCGATCCAAAGGACTGCGTCACCGAGGGGTTGGTCGAATATTCGGTGTAATCGACCCTGCGGCGCGCCATCTGCCGCTCTTCGCTGACCTGCCAGGGAGCCCCCTCGAACGCCACCCCCTCGACGGCCTGTTGATTCGAGGGCGCGGAGGGATTCGACGTCGCGGGGGCTCCGCCCGCCGTTCCGTTCTGCAGGATGGCGTTGAATTGCTCGTCGGAGTTGCAGCCGCGAGCCAGAGTCACGAGCGTATTGGACCCGGCGTTGAGGACCCCGAATTGCGAGGAAAGCGGGGGCGGGCCCCCCGAGAGCCCGAGGCTCTTGGGAGGCGGCAGGGACGGCATCTTGAATGTGCTGTTGTTGTTGTTCTTGGATGGAGGAAGGAAGGAGGGCGGAGGCATCAACTGGCTGCTGCTGCTCTGGGACGAAGGGCGGAACGAGGGCGGAGGCATCAGCGTGCCGCCGCTCGAGAAGGGGTTGGAGAAAGTCGGAATCTGGATCTGCGGCAACGGCGGAGGGAGGAGATCCTGGGGCACGCCGCCGTGGATGGAGGTCGGCAGCAAGAAGATCTTGATCCGGGAGGGCTCCCGGTCAGCCGGCTCCGAATGATATACGTACCTCCCCACGTCGCCTCGCCGGTACCACCGCCGGCCGTCGATCACCTGATCCCAAACCTCGTAGTCCTTGCCGTTCACCGGGTCCCATCTCGCCTGGAGCACCCGTCTTCCATGCGGAGCGGGAGAGTGTTGCGCGACGGCGCGGGCCGCGGGTGGAGGGACGGCCGGCGCGGTGGCGCGCACGGCCATCCGCTCGGCCTCCGCCTCCAGCAAGGGGTCCTGCACCAGGGCCAGGCCCCGGCCGAAGGGGTTGCTCACCCGCCCCGCCTTCTGCTGCACCACGTGGGTCAATTCGTGAGCGATCAGGCGCTGGCCGGCGGGGCTCGCCGGATCGTACCGGCCGGAGGCGAAATAGAGGTGCGAGCCGTGGGCGAGGGCCAGCGCGCCGAGGCCGGCGACCTCCGGGCCGACGTGGACCCGGACATCCGAGAGGCCGGTGCGGAAGAGCCCCTCCATCCGCGCCTGCAAGGCTGGCGGCAGCGGCTGGCCCGGCCCCTGGGGCAGCCAGCGCGGAGAGACCGGGAACGCCACGGCTCCAGGGGCGGCAGGCGCCGGCCGCGGGAGCGGGTCACGGCTCGCCTGGAGCACCTGACGCGCTCTCTGCAATCCTTGAGGGAAGCTCCCCTGGACGACTCCGGTCTCCGATCCCCGCATTCGGCCTCCTGAGCGAGCACCGATTGTACCGCTTGCCACACTGCGGCAAACAACCTGCCGCGGTGCCCCGTTCCGGCCCGTCTCGCGCACTGATAGGGTACGAGGCGATGTGGAGGCGGCTTGCCACCTCCCTCCCCCTTTTGCCACAATGCGGCATGAATCAGGAGACCCCAGGGTCCCCCCACGAGAGGAGAGGTGTCCTGTGAGTGAGCAGATCAAGTTCTTTCTCCCCGGTCCGACCTATGTCCGCGAGGACGTCCGCCAGGCGATGACCAAGCCGATGGTGGGCCACCGCTCGGCCGGGTTCAAGGATTTCTACGTCAAGCTTTCGGCCAAGCTGCCGGCCCTGCTGCGCACCAAGGGTGACGTCATGGTCGCCTCCGGCAGCTCGACGCTGGTGATGGAGAGCGCCGTCATCTCGTGCGTCCAGAAGGACGTGCTGAACCTGACCAACGGCGCCTTCTCCGAGCGCTGGCATTCGATCTCCAAGTCCACCGGCCGGTCGGCGGACAAGCTCTCGGCCCCCTGGGGCCAGGCGGTCGACCCCGAGGCGGTGCGCGCCGCCCTGCGCCGCAAGAAGTACGAGGCCATCACCGTGGTCCACAACGAGACCTCGACCGGCGTCATGAACCCGATCGCCGACATCGCCAAAGTCGTCCGCGAGGAGAGCGACGCCCTGGTGATCGTCGACGCCGTCTCCTCCCTGGGCGGCGCGCCGGTCGAGACCGACGCCTGGGGGATCGACATCACCCTCGCCGGCACCCAGAAGGCGATCGCCGTGCCGCCGGGCCTGACCGTCTTCACCCTCTCGGACCGCGCGGCCGAGCGGGCCAAGGCCGTGCCGCACCGCGGCTTCTATACCGACCTGCTGCGCTACCTCGACAAGCACAAGGAGGGGGGCTTCATCACCACCCCCGCCATCCCTCTGCTGTGGGCGCTGGACGTCCAGATGGACCACATCCTCGCGGAAGGGATGGAGGCGCGCTGGGCCCGCCATCAGCGGCTCCAGGAGAAGACGGCCGGGTGGGCCGCCTCCCGGGGCTGCGAGTATGCCTCGGCCGAGGGCGTCCGCTCGCTCACGGTGAGCTGCTTCCGGCCGCCCGCGGGGGTCGATCCGCAGGCGATCGTCAAGGGGTGCACCGAGCGCGGCTACACCATCGGCGGCGGCTACGGCGACTGGAAGCCGACCACCTTCCGCATCGGCCACATGGGCGAGGTGCGGGAGAGCGACCTCGACGCGTTGCTGCAGGTCATCGACCAGATCCTGGAGAAGGTGGCCGCTCCGGCCGCCCGCTGAGGGGGAGATCGCATGGCGAAGATCCTGATCTCCGACTCCCTCGACCCCTCCGGCCTCTCGCTCTTCAAGGAGGCCGGGGTGGAGGTCCACCAGCTCACCGCGGAGGAGCGCCCGCGCCTGCCCGAGATCCTCGCCGACTACGAGGCCCTGGTGGTGCGCAGCTCCACCCAGGTCACCGCCGACCTGATGAAGGCCGGCAAGAAGCTCAAGGTGGTGGGGCGCGCCGGCATCGGCGTCGACAACGTGGATGTGGCCGCCGCCACCGAGCTCGGCATCCTGGTGGTCAACGCGCCCACGGCCAACCTGATGTCGGCCACCGAGCACACCTTCGCCCTCCTGCTCTCGCTGGCCCGCCGGGTGCCCGAGGCCGACGCCTCGATGAAGGCGGGGGAGTGGAACCGCAAGCTGACCGGCGTCGAGCTGCAGGGCAAGACGCTGGGGGTCATCGGCTTCGGCCGCATCGGCCAGCGGGTGGCGGACCGCGCCCGCGGCTTCGAGATGAAGGTCGTCGCCTACGATCCCTTCCTCGACGCCGCGGCGGCCCGCAAGATGGACGTCGAGTTGCTACCGCTCGACGACCTGCTGGCGCGGGCGGACGTGATCACCTTCCATACCCCGCTCACCAAGGAGAGCCGCAACCTGCTCAACCGCGAGCGCATCGCGAAGATGAAGAAGGGGGCGCTGGTGGTCAACTGTGGGCGCGGCGGGGTGATCGACGAGGAGGCCCTGCTGGAGGCGCTGGAGTCCGGCCACCTCGGCGGCGCGGCCCTCGACGTGTTCGCCGAGGAGCCGCCGAAGGACCTCCGGCTGGTGCGCCACAAGAAGGTGGTGGCCACTCCGCACCTCGGCGCCCAGACGGCCGAGGCTCAGGAGCGGATCTCGATCGAGACCGCCCAGATGGTCCTCGCCGCCCTCTCCGGCTCGCCGGAGGTGGCGGCGGTCAACGGGCCCTTCCCCTCCCAGAGGAAAGCTGACTGACTTTGGGAGGGGGCCTACCCCCCGCACCCCGGCGCCGGGGTCCGCGTATCGCTGCCCACCCGCCGGTCGAACCAGTCCAGGATGACGTCATAGGCGAGCGGGGCCGTGTAGTGCAGGCTCAGGTCATGCCCCGCCTCCGGGATGACCACCGCCTCGGCGCAGGCGTCCGCCGGATAGAAGCCCGGCTCGCTCGCCAGGCTGCCGGAGACCGAGCAGGAAGGCGCGGTGCAGAAGGCCGCGTCGAAGTCGCCCACCGCCACCAGCACCGGCACGTGGATCGAGGCCGAGCAACCCAGCGCCGGGACGGCCGTGTTGAGCTCGGCGACGGTGACCGTCTCCTTGTTCTGGTCGTCGATGGCGACCACCTGCGGATCGAAGAAGGGCGCCTGATAGAAGATCGAGCGCAGGCCCGGGAGGCTGGTGAGATAGCCGTCCGGGATGTCGCGTCCGGCGAAGTGGGGGTCGAGATTGGCCGGATACAGGCTCCCCAGAATGTCCCCCAGGACCGGCGTGACGTTGTGCGAGACGCCGGTCAGCACCACGCCGTCCACGTCGCCGTAGGTGCCCGCCTCCTGCATCGAGATCACCGAGCCGAGCGAATGGCCCACGAGCGCCACCCGGTCGGCGCGGA
>JAICSG010000311.1 GCA_025937035.1 Thermoanaerobaculia bacterium
CGAGGCGTAGCGCGGGTGGTTGATGCCCGCCTGCACCTCCAGCACGGCGGGGAGGCGGACGCGCGACACCTCGTTGACGCCGCTCTCCATCTCGCGGGTCACCTTGGCGCTGGCGTTCCCCTCTTCCAGCTCGACCCCCATCACCAGCCAGACGTGCGGCCAGCCGAGGTGGTCGGCGATCACCGAGCCGGTGCCGCCGTAGCCCACGTCGTCCGACTGCGAGCCGGTGAGCACGAGGTCGAAGGAATCCCGGGCGAGGGCGGCGGCGAGCGCGCGGCCGGCCGCCAGGGCGTCCCCCCCGAAGAAGGCGGGGTCCGAGAGGTGGACGGCACGCGCCGCTCCCACCGCCAAGGCCTTGCGCAGCGCCTCCTTGACCCGCTCGGGGCCGAGGCTGAAGACGACGACCTCGCCGCCGGTCTTCTCGGCGATGCGCAGCCCCTCTTCCAGGGCGTACTCGTCGCTCTCGTTGATCACGAACGGCAGGTCTTCCTCGTCCACCCACCGGCCGTCGCGGCTGACGCGCAGCCGCGCCTCGGTGTTGGGGACCTGCTTGATGCACACGGCGATCTTCATGCGATCTCCCTTGATGTTCTTGTCAGGCCCCCTTGGCGCGGCCGTTGAGCAGGCGGCGCAGCAGGGGCGGAGCGGGGTTGAAGGCCCACACGCGGTCGTCGAAGAGGAGCGTGGGCACCACCCGCCGGCCGCCGCTGCGCTCCAGCACCAGCGCCTCGGAGTCGTGGTCCTGGTCGATGTCCACCTCGGCGAACGGCGCCTCGGCCTCCTCCAGCACCCGCTTGGCGCGCCGGCAGTCCGGGCACCAGGAGGAGCTGTAGACGACCAGGCTTTCAGCGTGGATCCCCTCCTGCGCCGCGAGCCTGGCGGTCTCCTCGTTCGTGAGGCGCACGCCCACGAGACGGATCTTGCCGTCCGGCTCGGTGAGGAGCACGGCGGGCAGATCGGCCTCGGGCGAGAGCCCCAGACGGGCGAGGCGGCCGGCGGCCTCGGGGTTGGCGGCCAGGTCGACGTGGTCCCCGCACGCGGCGGGGGGCGCGGGCTGGCGGGTCGAATCGTAATAGACGTGACAATCCAGATGGCTCATAGGTTGGGTCCCGGGACCCGCACGGCGGCACCGTTGACGGCCACCGCGGCGGGGGTCGTGAGAAAGTGGATCACCGACGCGACGTCGTCGGTCTTCGCCCATTGCGACGGATCGGAGTCGGGCATCGCCGCCCGGTTCGCGGGAGTGTCCATGGTGCCGGGGAGCACGGCGTTGGCGCGGCCGCCGAACGGCGCCATCTCGCGCGCCAGCGACTCGACCATGCGCAGCACCCCGGCCTTGGTGGCGGCGTACCCTCCGACCCCGGCCTCCCCCAGCAGGGCCGCCGGCGACGACACCGCCACGACCACGCCGCCGCGCGCCCGCTCGAAGCGGCGGGCGCACTCGCGGAAGACCCGGAAGGTGGTGTCGAGGTTGAGCTTGAGCAGGTAGGTCCAGTCGGCGTCCGAGGCGTCGGCGAAGCGCCCCCAGCGGAAGCCGCCGACCAGATGGACCACCGCTCTCGGGACACCCGCCTCCGCCTCCTCGTCCGCGAACAGCGTCTCGACCTCGGGGGTGGACGCGAGATCGACCCGCCGCAGGGCGAGGGCGTCCGGGGAGCCGGGCGCCGAAAGCTCCGCCAGGGCTGCCTGGGTGGCGCCCACGGCCAGGACGCGGTCGCCCGCCTCCAGGAACCGCGCCACCACGCTCCGCCCCAGGGCGCCCGAAGCGCCGGTGATGAGGACTCGACCGCTCATGCTCTCTCCAGGGTTTGGTACGGCAAGGGCTCAAGGCCCCGCCACGCCCTATGAGTGCCGTGAGGGGCCGCAGGCGAGACTATCATGGGTAGAGGGGAGGAGGGGGATGGGCAGGCGTTGACGCGGAGACATGTGGATGCGTAAAATGACGGCATGTCCAAGCGCGCCATCGTGTTCCCCCTCAAGCCAGGCTCCCGGACCCCGGAGGAGTTTCGGGAGGCGGTGAGGAAGGTGATGGCGGAGAGAGACACCGCGGGATGGACCAAGGTGACCCAATTGTCCGATCTGTCACCCCTCAGAATTGTCGCGGACCCTCCTTCGGAGGCTCCCTCGCTGCCTTCCGGTAGCGATGAGCCAGACCACCGGTAACCTGCCTCTCTTTTTACCGCCCCTTGTCTGAGCCAAGCTCGCGTCTGATGGGGACCGCCTACCAGCGGAGCGTCTTCATCAACTGCCCATTTGATCTTCAGTATCAGCCTCTCTTCGAGGCGATAGTCTTCGCTATTTCCAACTGCGGATTTCACCCCCGCTGCTCGTTGGAGGTCGATGATGGGAGTCAGATCAGGATCGAGAACATTTTCACGGTCATCTCAGGTTGTAAGCTCGGCATTCACGATATCTCGGCCACAGAACCGGACCCGGCCAACCAACTCCCGAGGTTCAACATGCCTCTGGAGCTGGGAGTATTTCTGGGCGCCAAGCGATATGGTGAAGGCCTACAGAAAGAAAAGGTCTGCCTGATTCTGGACCGCGATCCCTACCGATATCAAAAATTCATCTCTGACATTGCTGGACAGGACATTCGTGCTCACCGAGCCGACCCCAAGACCACTGTTTCTCTGATAAGAAACTGGCTCCGGACTACCTCTCCATCACTCAATCTGCCGGGAGGTGAGGCCATTTGGGAACGGTATCTGGAGTTCCGCAGTGCCCTCCCCTCTCTCTGCCGGACTCTGAAGCTCTCGCCGAACGAGCTCACCTTTGCCGACTATCTCTGGCTCATCACGACGTGGCTCGACCAAAACCCATAAACAGCCTGCCATTGGACCTGGCCCCCCGCCGGTCTACAATCTCCCGGCCATGCCGTCCCGCCGGATCTTCCCGCCCGAGCCCGCCGTCACCGGCGAGACCCGCCGCCAGCGGTGGCGGCGCAAGCGGCGGACGTACGTCCTGCGGTGGTTCGACCGCACCATTCTCTCCCTCTACCGGCTGATCCACTGGCTCGACCGCAGGGCGCCCATCGAGAAGCGCTACTTCCGAGTGGCTATCTTCGGCTCCAGCCGCATCCAGCCCGAGGACGAGGCCTACCTCCAGGTCCGCGAGCTCGCCCGCCAGCTCTCCTACATGGGGTGCGACATCGTCACCGGCGGCGGCCCGGGCCTGATGCGGGCCGCCAACGAGGGGGCCCGCGCCGGCGCCTACCACTACAAGACCCGCTCGTTCGGGCTCACCATCCTCCTGCCCATGGAGGAGCAGCCCAACCCCTTCCTCGACGAGGTGGCCCGGCACTCGATGTTCTTCTCCCGCCTCCACCAGTTCATCCGCCTCTCCCACGCCTACATCGTGATGGACGGCGGCATCGGCACCACCCTGGAGGCGATGATGGTCTGGCAGCTCCTCCAGGTCCACATGATGAGCGACCGGCCCCTGATCTTCGTGGGGCCGATGTGGCGGGGGCTGCGGGGGTGGATCGAGCGCGACATCGTCGGCCGCGGGCTCGCCTCGCCGCCTGACCTCGACCTCGCCGTCTGGGTCGACACCGTCGGCGAGGCCCTGGAGGTGGTCACCCATTCCCTGGAAGACTTCCTGCGCCGCCACAAGGTGATCCTGCCTCCGGCACTGGAGGAGCCCTCCCCCGCCGAATGACCCGGCACGCGCTTTGCTCATGCCGCGGTGGCATGGTACGTTGACCCTCCGACGGGCGTAAGAAGGGTGAAAGGGACCGCATGCTCTCGATGGCTCTGATCGTCTTCCAGGCCGGCCCCGTGGGGCCCGGCATGTTCCGCTTCTTTCTGCAGGCCGGAGGGATGGCGAAATTCATCCTCGCCCTCCTGGCCCTGTTCTCGATCGGCTCCTGGGCGATCATCCTGGGCAAGCTGGTGCAGTTCCGGCGCGCCGACGGCCAGACCAGCAGGTTCCTCGACGCGTTCCACCGCAGCCAGCGCTTCAGCGAGGTCAACGCCCAGTCGACCAAGCTCGGCGCCTCCCCCCTGGTGGGGATCTTCCAGGCCGGCTACGCCGAGATCGACGGCCAGATCAAGAACGCCCCGGACCCCGACCGCCCCACCGAGAAGCGCGCCTACAAGATCAGCTCGGTCCCGGCGCTCGAACGGACGCTGACCCGGGCGGTCAACATCGAGCTCCAGGGGGTTACCCGCTGGCTGGGCTTCCTGGCCACCACCGCCGCGGCGACGCCCTTCATCGGCCTTTTTGGCACGGTCTGGGGGATCATGCAGGCCTTCAACGACATCGGCCTCCAGGGGTCGACCTCGATCGTGGCGGTGGCGCCGGGCATCGCCGAGGCGCTGATCAACACCGCCGCCGGCCTCGCCGCCGCCATCCCCTCCCTGATCGCCTACAACTACTTCTCCCAGCACACGCGCCGCCTGCGCATGCGGATGGAGGACTTCTCCCTCGAGTTCCTGAACCTCGCGGAGCGAAATTTCACTTGAGCCGTGTCTAACCAGGAGAGAGGCAGGCGATGGCGTTTCACTTAGGCAACGGCAACGGCGACGACGAGCCGGTCCTGGCCGACATCAACGTCACCCCGCTGGTGGACGTGATGCTGGTGCTGCTGATCATCTTCATGATCGCCGCGCCCATGCTCCATCAGGGGGTCGAGGTGGCGCTCCCCAAGGCCAACGCCCCCAACCTGCCCTTGCGGGTGCAGGATCCGCTGGTGGTCTCGATCGACCGCAACGGCCGCGTCTACCTGCGGGAGTCGGCGGTGGAGACCGACGAGCTGGTCTCCCGGATCAAGGCCCAGATCGCCGAGCGGGGGGACGACACGGTGTTCCTCAAGGGGGACCGCGACGTGCCGTACGGCAAGGTGATCGAGGTGCTCGACATCCTCCATCAGGGGGGGATCGTGCACGTGGGCATGGTCACGGACCGCCACGCCACGGAAAGGGGGCGGCGCGCCTCGTGAGCCTGGCGGTCGACCGCATCCTCGAACGGCGGGCGCGGCGCGAGAGCCGCCGGCCGGAGCTGGTGAGCGTCGCCGCGGCGGCGGCCCTGCACGGGATCGCCTTGGCGTTGGTCCTGGTGCTGCCGCGCCTCCATCCCCCTCCCCCGCCGCCGTCGTTCGTGCCGGTGCAGATCATCCCCGCCCAGGCGCTGGGGGTCCGCCATCCCGCCCCTCGCCCCAAGGTCGAGAAGCCCGCTCCCCCGAAGCCCGAGCCGGCCGAGGAGCCCGAGCCCCCCGCGCCCGAGCCCCCGAAGCCCAAGCCGAAGCCGGAGCCTCCCGCCCCCAAGCCGGCGAAGGAAGACGTGCCGGCGCTCCCCGAGAAGCCGGACCCCAAAAAGGTGGACAAACCGAAGCTTGAGAAGCCCAAGCCGGAGAAGCCCAAGCCGGCCGCCACCACCGCCGCGGGCCACAACCCCGCCGGCACCGCCGCGCAGGGGGAGGTCAACGGCGAGGCCGGCCGGAAAGGAGCGCCCACCGGCAACCCGCTGGGCACCACCGCGTTCGGCTCGCAGATCAGCAGCATCGATCCGGACTTCAAGTTCGGCTACTACATCGACCAGCTCCTCTCGGCGATCGACTCG
>JAICSG010001092.1 GCA_025937035.1 Thermoanaerobaculia bacterium
AGACGAGCGCCGTGTCGTCGGTATCCGGCGTGATCACGCAGCCCGGGGTGCCGATGCCGGGAGCGTTCGGAAGGCCGTGGTAGCGCACCAGCCCGCCGGCCTCGATCTGGCCGGTGAGGTGCTGGCGGGCCCGCCGCAGGCTGTCGCCGAGGCCGCCGGTGTCCGCCAGCGGATCGAGCAGGTCGACCAGGAGCGAGGTGAGGAAGGTGTTCATCTCCTGGCGCGGCTCCTGGAAGCGCGGCGCGCTCGTGTAGGCGGTGAGCCAATAACCTGGCCCCTGCTGATGCTCGCGAAGCCGCTTCGCCGCCGTCCTGAAGGCGTCGTCGAGATCCTTGGCGGGGGCCCTCCGCACGGTCAGCTTGCGCTCCGCCAAGTAATGGGCCTCTCCGTTCTCCGAGGCCCAGGCGAGGACGGCCAGACGGTGACCGCCGGGAAGGAGGCTGGCCGTGCCGACCGGGATGCGCCAGCCGGCGGGGCTCGCCTCGCCCAGCGCACCGCGGACGTCCGGCCGGTCGAAGAAGGCGCGTGAGCCGACGATCCGCCGGCCGTCGACCATCACCGCCACCTGCCGGGGCGTCGCGTGGCCCGCCAGCGCCCAGCCGGTGGCGACGACCTCCTGGCCGGCGGTGACCGCGGAGGCCGGAAGGCCGCCGGCCTCGATAGCGTCGAGGTTGCCGCGCATCTTGACCATCAGCTCCGCAGGCGCGAGGCCTTGCCGCAAGGACGCGACGAAGGGCGCGTTCCGCCAGTCCCACGCGGGCCGCAGCTTGTGGGGACCGCTGTCCGCGGCGAAGATCGCGTGGTCGGTCACCCCCGTGTACCAGAAGGCGCCGATGGCCTCGATGGCGACCGCGACGCCGACCAGGAGGAGGAAACAGGCCCGGCCGAAACCGCGCAGCGCGGCGGCCACCGGCACCAGCATCCACAGGAGCAGCGGCAGGAGGTCGGTCATGTAGCGCGCCCCCCAGGAGATGCCGCCCCGCCAGTCCGCTTTGGCGTAGAGCAGGAGCTGGAGGACGACGCCGGCGAGGATCGCCAGGGTGAGGCCGCGCTCGTGCGGCGAGCGCGGCGGATGCCGCCAGGCCAGGACGAGGAAGAGGAGGAAGGGGGAGAAGACGAGCAGCCCCCGCGTCGGGCTGAGCAGCAGCCCGCCGAGGCCGGGGAGCAGGTCGTGCTTCAAGTAGGTGGCCTTGCCGACCAGCCCATAACCGCCGCCGAGATTGCCGGCCACGCCGAGGTTGTAGAGCAGCACCAGGCCCGCCGGCAGGGCCGCCGCCAAGGCGAGCAGCACCGCCCGGCTCCGGCCCGCCCAGAAGAGCCCGTAAGCCCCGAGCGCCGCCGCGAGGATGGCATCCGGAGGACGGTTGGCGGCGATGAGCCCGCACAGCAACCCCGCCGCGAGCGCCCGTCGCGTGGTGCAGGGCCCGGTGAGGAGCAGCAGAAGGCCGATCACCAGGAGCCCGGCCATCCCGTGCTGCCAGAGAGCCTGGCTGCTGATCACCCAGGTGGTGGTGCCAAAGGCGTATGCCAGGGTGAGCAGCAGGGCGACCGGCGGCTCCGCCCGGCGCCGCAGCAGCAGGTAGAGGAGCGCCGCGGAGAGCGCCGCCAGGAGCGAGGCGGTGAGCTTCTCCATGATTCTCGCGATGTGGTCCAGCCGGTCCTCCGCCCAGCCCCGCAGATGCAGGTAACCGGCCGCGGGAAGGTAGAGCGGCGCGACGAGCGCCGGCAGCACCACGGGGTACAGCGAGATGACATGGCCGCCGGGCACGGGCACCATCCAGAACGCCGCATCGCCCCGCCCCTGGGCGGTGAGCTTCGCGACCGGATCGAGAAGGACGGTGTGGTACCGCCAGATCGCGAACGGCTG
>JAICSG010000070.1 GCA_025937035.1 Thermoanaerobaculia bacterium
CGAGCAGCACGCGCAGGATCTCGGAGGTACGGGTGGCGATGGCGCCGGCGATCACCTCGCCGGTGGTGCCGTCGATCGAGATCTCGTCCCCCTCGTGGAGCATCCTGTCGCCGGCCCTGACGATCCCCTCTTCCTCGTCGACGTCGAGGTCCCCGGCGCCGACCACGCAGGGCTTGCCGAGGCCGCGGGCGACCACGGCGGCGTGCGAGGTCATGCCGCCCCGGGAGGTCAGGATGCCGGCCGCGACGTGCATGCCGACGATGTCCTCGGGGGAGGTCTCCGCGCGCACCAGGAGCACGGGACCGGAGGCGGCCATCTGGGCGGCCCGCTCGGCGGTGAGGGCGACCTTCCCGGAGGCGGCACCCGGTCCGGCTGGGAGGCCGTGCGCGAGCAGAGCGCCTCCCGCGATCGCCTTCTTCTTCTGGCCGGCGTCGAATTCCGGCGCCAGAAGCTGGGCGAGTTGCTCGGGCTGGACGCGGTCGATCGCCTCGCGCTGGTCGATCACTCCCTCCTCCACCATCTCGACGGCCACCCGCACGGCCGCGGGGCCGGTGCGCTTGCCGGCCCGGGTCTGCAGCATGTAGAGCTTGCCGTGCTGGATGGTGAATTCGACGTCCTGCATGTCGCGATAGTGTTTCTCCAGCTTGTCGCAGATCTCCTGGAGCTGGCGGTGGGCCTCGGGGAAGTCGGCGCCCAGCCCGCCATGGCCGTCCTCGGAGACGATCGGCTTCGGCGTGCGGATGCCGGCCACCACGTCCTCGCCCTGGGCGTTGATCAGGTACTCGCCGAAGACCTTCTTCTCGCCGGTTGCCGGGTTGCGGGTGAAGGCGACGCCGGTGGCGCAGTCGTTGCCCCGGTTGCCGAAGACCATGCACTGCACGTTGACCGCGGTGCCGAGGGCGTCCGAGATCTTCTCGATCTTCCGGTACTCGCGGGCCCGCGGGTTGTTCCAGCTCGCGAAGACGGCGCTGATGGAGCCCCAGAGCTGGTCGTGCGGCTTCTGGGGGAACGGCTTGCCCGTGCGCTCGGCGATCAGCCCCTTGAAGGCGTCGGCCACCTTGCGCAGCGATTCGGAGGTGAGCTCGGCGTCGTTGGCGGCTCCCTGCTCCTTGCGGGCGTTGCCGAGGATCTTTTCGAATTCGGAGTGGGGCACGCCCATGACCACGTCGCCGTACATGGTGAGCAGGCGGCGGTAGGCGTCGAGCACGAAGCGGGCGTCCTCGCCGCGGCCGATCCAGGCGGCCACGACCTCCTCGGAGAGGCCGAGGTTGAGGATGGTGTCCATCATCCCGGGCATCGACCGCGGGGCGCCGGAGCGCACCGAGACCAGCAGCGGATTGCGGGGATCGCCGAAGCGCTGGCCGGTCTGGGTCTCCAGCCGCGCGAGCTGCTCCGCGACCTCGCTCTCCAGGCTCTCGGGGTAGGAGCCGTCGTGCTCCTGGTAAAACGTGCAAACTTCGGTCGTGATCGTAAAGCCTGGAGGAACGGGGATGCCGAGCCGGCTCATCTCCGCGAGACCCGCGCCCTTCCCCCCGAGAAGGTTTTTCTGGGCTCCGTCCCCTTCCGCCGAGCCACCACCGAACGCGTAGACATACTTGGCAGGCATCTCGTTTCCTCCAGTCGCGCGGCCCGGATCTTCCGGGCATCGCGCCGGGATCAGTGTAGACAGAGCTACCCCTATCGACGCCACCCCAAATAGCAGGATTCCTGCCAACCCGCGGGGGGAGGCTCAATCGTCGTCATCGTCGTCCTGCCTCTCCGCCACTGACCGCACGAACGCCGCATGAACCGGGGGCGGCATGGGCGAGTCGGCGCCCCGGACCGACTTCCAGAGGATCTCGTTGAGCTCGAGCTCGGGAGCGAGGTCGGCTTCCCCCAGCTCCATCGTCTGGGAGGCGGCGGCGCCCCAGGCCAGCGGAGTGTTCCTCTCGTCGAGGGGGACGCGCGGCTCGCGATGGATGAAGGGGGCGAGGTCCGGCGTCGGCTGGAAGGCTCGGTACATCGGGGCCGCCGCGGCGTCGTACTGGCTCATGGGCGGCAGGCCCAGGATCAGCTCCATGGTCCGCAGCAGGCCGGCGGTGGTGTAGAGGGTGCTGTCCACGGCCTTGCGGCGGGCCCAGGGGCTCGCCACCAGGGCGACCGAGCGGTGGGCGTCCACGTGGTCGGGGCCGTTCTGGGCGTCGTCCTCGACCACGAAGATGGCCGACTGCTTCCAGAAGCGGCTCTTGGAGATCGCCTCGACCACCCTTCCCAAGGCGAGGTCGTTCTCGGCGATCATCGCCCGCGGTGTCGGCGCGCCGGCACGGGTGCCCTGGGTGTGGTCGCCCCCCAGGCGGATGATGGAGAGCCGGGGCAGCCCGCCGTTCGCCTCGTACCGGTGGAATTCCTGCAGCCAGACGTCCACCCGGCGGTTGTCCGGGATGGAGAGGTCCCACCCGGGATAGTCCGGATTGATCTTCCCCACGAGCCCGGGCACAGTGGGCGCGGTCTTGTCCTGGTTCTCCTTGTCCTTCTCCACGAACTCGCCGTAGCTCCGGACGCTGACGCCGGCCCGGTTGCAGGAGTCCCAGAGATAGCCGTCCCGCGGGGCCGCGATGTTGCCGTACGGGTTGCGGTTCGGTCCCCCGCCCTCGCTCAGGTAGTCGCCGCCCCGGTCCCCGTAGTACATCGGCCAGACCTTCTGCACGAAGTCGGTGGCGTAGGCTCCGGTCGAGTAGGCGTGCCCGCTGTAGCTCACCTCGGCGTTGACGTAGAAATTGTCGAAGAGGACGAAGTCGCGGGCGAGGGCGTGGGCGTTGGGCGTCACCTCCTCGCCGAACAGGCAGAGGTTGGGATCGCCGTTCCCCTCTTTCATGTCGCCCAGGATCTGATCGTAGGTGCGGTTCTCCCGGATGACGTAGAAGACGTGCTTGATCGGCGAGGTGCCGCGGACGCGGGCCGGGATGGGCGACCCCTTGGGCGCTCCGGCGGGCGCGAGGCGGCCGGCCGCGGTGTAGGGAGTCAGCCTGTAGACCGTCCGGGTGTAGGCGGCGAGGGCCTTGTCGTCCGGCACCGGGAGGACGGAGAGCGCGCCGTGGAGGAGCTCGCCGATGTACTGGCCCGGCGCGGCGGGAGAGCCCGGCTGAGGCCCCCGCGGGTTGGCCTGGGAGGTGAGCCCCCGGCCGCTGAGGATGAAGATCCGCCGGCCGTCGTTGCTGAAGCGGGCCGCCGTGGGATACCAGCCGGCGGGGATGAAGCCCCGCACGGCGCTGGCGCCGGGGCGCGAGACGTCCACCACGGCCACCGTGTTGTTGTCCGCGTTCGCCACCAGCAGGGTGCGGCCGTCCGGGGAGAGCCCCAGGCCGTTGGGCGTGCTGCCCGGCGGCGCGGCCGGATCGAGGGCGATCGAGATGCGCTCTTTCGCCGTCCGCGAGGCCAGGTCGGCCACCCACACCTCATTCGTATTGGCACAGGCCACGAAGAGGCGGCCGCCGTCCTTGGAGAGCGCCATGGCGTTGGGGTGCTCCCCCACCGCGATCTCCCCCTGGACGGCGAGCGTGGCGGCGTCGAAGAGGAGGACCTTGGCGCCCCCCCAGAGGGAGACGAGCAGGGTCTTGCCATCCGGCGTGAGAAGGGCCGTATACCCCTCGGCGGGGAGCTGGACCTTGTGGACCACCTGCCCCGCCTTGAGGTCCACCTCCGAGAGGAGCTCTCCCAGAGCGTGCACGGCGAAGAGGCGGGAGCCGTCGGGTGAAATGGCGAGCCCGCTCACGAAGCTGGAGAAGGCCGGCTTCTCCAGCTTGAACGACTTCCCGGCCTTGAGGACCCCGTCCGTGAGCTGGAATTCCTCGACCGAATTGGCGCCGCCGCCGGAGAGATAGAGCCGCTTGCCGTCCGGGTGCCAGGCGATCCCCAGCCAGGTGTTGGCCACCTCGACCTTCTGCGCCACGTTCAGGGTCTTCAGGTCGACCAGGGTGAGGGTCGGCTTGGAGTACCCGTCGTTGCTGATCACCAGCGTGCGGCCGTCCGGGGACTCGGCCATGGCGAGGGGGAGGTCCCCCACCGTGATGTGGCGGCCGGCCGGGGAGATCCGCCAGCCGTTGGGCAGCAGGGTGACGTCCCGGGATTCCCTGCCGGGGCGCGAGGCCTGCGGTTTCTGGGCGGCGGCCGACGGCAGGGCCGCCACGAGGAGGAGGAGAAGGAGGACCGGGGGTCGTCTGGACATAGGGGTATCCTATGCCGGAGCCGCCCCTTCCAGATGCCCCGCGAGCTGTCCTCTGAGCTCTTCCGGGAGCCGGCCGATCGCCCCTCGGATGGCCTTCACCGCGGCGGGGCTATGGCGCAGCGCTTCCCAGGCGATCGGAAGATCCCCGGGACGGTCCGCGAGAAGGACCTCGATCAGCGCGCCGGCCTGCCGTAAATCCTTCGCGGCCTTGGTCTGCTCGGAGACCGGCCGTCTTTGCGAGATCAGAAGCTTGTGGAAGGCGAACCGCGCGGGGTCCGGCACGTTGACCAGGATGCCGTCCAGGCCGACGATCACCGCCTGCGCGGGGCTCTCGATCAGGTAGTCCAGAAACCGGAGCGGATGAGCGGCCACCCCGAGGGCGGGCAGGAAGACGGGCTCCTCGGAGTCGGGACCGAGGAGAGGGGTCAGGAAGTCCACCCGCAGATCCCGCCCCCGGATCTTGAACGAGGTGCTCGGCTTTCGGCTGTCGAACGCCGGGACGGGCGAGAAGCCGAGATCGGAGCCCGTCAGCGACCGCTCGACGTTCAACGGCGCCGTCTCGACGGAGAGGGCGATGCCGATGGAGCGGTCCTGGGCGATGTCGATGTCCTGGGTCCGCAGGGCCCCCTGCTCGAAGCGGACACCGAGCATGTTGCCGTAGGCGCTGAACGCCTGGGTGCCGACGAGGACTCCGCCCATGCGGAACACCCCCGCCTGGGCGATCAGCGACAGCACCCGGACCGCCGTCGCGCTCTCGGCCACCGCGCCTCCCGCGATCAGCATGCTGCAGAGCCGGGCCCGCTGGCCGGCGTCGGCGGCGAGCCGCTCGCGGGCCTCGCGGGCGCCCTCGATCCAGGCCAGCAGGGAGGGGGATTCGCGGCCGAGGTACTGCTGCTTCTTCCGGCCTTCCTCCATCCGCTGGAGGTACCAGTAGGTCTTCCCCTTGATGGTCTTGGAGACGAACGACCCTTGAGGAGCCGACAGGGCCGCCGCCTCCGCCTCGGCCTGGATCACCTGGTCGAGAAGCTCGGCGTAGAGGGTCTGCACCGACTCGGGGAGCCGCTGAAAGGCCACGGGCACGATCTCCGGAAAGTTATACGCAGGTTCCACGTTCCTGCGTATAACTGGGAATCTTACGCCAATCGCCGCATTCGGGTTACCCTGTGCGCCCATGCTGCCAGCCGTCCTGCTCGCCACCGCTCTGCTCGCTCAAGCACAGCCCGCCCACCCCAAGCCTCCCAACCGGGTGAAAGGGGTACCGCTCGTCGAGGTGCCGGCGGCCGCCCAAGCCGTTCAGAGGGATGAGATGGCCGTGCTCCTCACCGGCGACGGCGGCTGGGCGGTGACGGACAAGGGGCTCTCCGAGGCGCTGGCCAAGGGGGGGATCCCCGTCGTGGGTTGGAATTCGCTGCGCTACTTCCTCACCAAGAAGCCCCCCGAGCGCGCGGCCCAGGACCTCGAACGGGTCCTGCGGGTCTATCTCCCCCTCTGGCACAAGGAGCGGGTGGTCCTGATCGGCTACTCCTTCGGCGCCGACGTCGTTCCCTTCCTGGCCAGCCGGCTCCCCTCCGATCTCGCGGAGAAGGTCTCACTGATCGTCCTGATGGGCCCTTCTGGACAGGCCGACTTCCGCTTCCATCCCACGGAGTGGCTCGGCAAGCCCGCCTCGGACAGCCTGCCGGTGATGCCCGAGATCGAAAAGCTGGGCGGCAAGGAGATCCTCTGCGCGTACGGCCAGAAGGAGAAGAAGAGCTTCTGCCTCCAACTCCCCGAGGGCGTGGCCCATCTGCTGGCGCGGCCCGGCGGGCACGTGGTGGGCAAGGACTACGGCCCGATCGCCGACTGGATTCTCCATCGCCAAAACGGGGCTTCGTCCGGAGGCGGGGTTGGTGCACAATGAGCCCCCTATGAAAAAGACGTTCGCAGCCAGCCTTCTCCTCCTCGCCTTCGCTCTCCCCGCCGCCGCCACCGAAGAGACGTTCGAGCTCGAGCCCTTCGGCAAGGTGACGGTCTATCATCAGACTCCGCGCCCGCCGCACGTCGTCCTCTTCATCTCGGGGGATGGCGGCTGGAATCTGGGCGTGGTCGACATGGCCCGCGAGCTCATGGGCATGGACGCCCTGGTCGCCGGGGTCGACATCCGCCACTACATGAAGACCTCGACCGCCAACCCCGACAAGTGCTGGGACCCGGGGACCGACTTCGCCGAGCTCGGCCGGGCGGTCGAGAAGCGGTACGGCTACACCTCCCACGTGCCGCCCGTGCTGGCGGGGTACTCCTCGGGGGCGACGATCGTCTACGCCGCCATGGTGCAGGCGCCCCCGCACACCTTCCGCGGGGGCCTGAGCCTCGGCTTCTGCCCGGACCTGATCGTCAACCACCCCATCTGCAAGGGGAACGGCCTCGCCTGGATCCGCGACCCGCACGGCAAGGGGGTCGACTTCTCCGTCTCCAACCTGCTGGAGGACCCCTGGCTCGCCTTCCAGGGGGACATCGACCAGATCTGCACGCCGGAGGACACGCGGAAGTACCTCAAGGAGGTCCGCAACGGCGAGCTCGTCTGGCTCCACAAGGTGGGCCACGGCTTCTCGGTGCCGAAGAACTGGATGCCGCAATTCAAGGACGGCTTCGCCAAGGTGACGGGCCAGACCCGGTCCAAAGACCGGTAAGGGAGAGCGATGCTGACCGCCGAGGAGAAGTACCGGCTCCTCCTCCAGGTCTCCGAGGCCGCGAGCTCGCAGATCGAGATCGCCGCCGTGCTCGAAGCGGTGGTCGAGGGGCTGGAGGCCGCGATGAACATCAAGGCCCTGGCGGTGACGACCATCGAGGACGACACCCTGGTCCCCCACGCCGTCTACATCCGTGGCGTCGAGCGGCGCCAGGGGGACTCCTTCGCCGACATCATCGCCCGCTGGATGAGCCTCTCCGGCGCGGAGATGCCGCCGAAGCCGCACGGCAGCCTCCCCCTGGCCGGCACGGGGACCGAATACGTCGGCCGCACCGGCCGGGCCTGGATCTGCGAGGACCTGGCGCAGGGGACCCGCTTCCCCGAGGACGCGCGCCTGCTGGCGGCCGGTATCCGCTCCTACGTCCGCGTGCCGCTCAGGGTGCGCGACCGGCTGATCGGCTCGCTCGCCTTCTCCCGCGGCGAGCCCGGCCCTTTTCCGCCCCAGGAGGTCGACGTCTTCGAGGCGCTCGCCCTGCCGGTCGCCGCGGCGGTGGCCAACGCCCAGGCCTTCGAGGAGATCGCCCGGCTCAGCCGGCAGCTCCAGGCCGAGAACCTGGCCCTGCGCCAGGAGATCGACGAGCGCTCGATGTTCGAGGAGATCATCGGCTCCTCGCCGGCCCTGCGCGAGACCCTCGCCCGGGTGGACAAGGTGGCGGGGACCGATACCACGGTGCTGATCACCGGCGAGACCGGCACCGGCAAGGAGCTGGTGGCGCGGGCCATCCACCGGCGGTCGAAGCGGTCGCACCGGGCGCTGGTGGCGGTGAACTGCGCCGCCCTCCCCGCCTCGCTGATCGCCTCCGAGCTGTTCGGCCACGAGAAGGGGGCTTTCACCGGCGCCCTGCAGCGCCGGGTCGGCCGCTTCGAGCTGGCGGCGGGAGGGTCGATCTTCCTGGACGAGGTGGGCGAGCTGCCGCCCGAGGTCCAGGCCTCGCTGCTGCGGGTGCTCCAGGAAGGGACTTTCGAGCGGGTGGGCGGCAGCCAGCCGATCGTCACCGACGCGCGGGTGATCGCCGCCACCAACCGGGATTTAGGGGACGCGGCGGCCGAGGGGACCTTCCGCAGCGACCTCTTCTACCGCCTGAACGTCTTCCCGATCGCCATGCCCCCCTTGCGGGAGCGCCGGGAGGACATCCCGATCCTGGTCGAGTACTTTGCCGCCCGCTACGCGGCCCGCTTCGGCAAGCGGTTCCGGAGCATCGAGAAGAGCTCCATGGACCGCGCCCTCGCCTACTCCTGGCCGGGCAACGTGCGCGAGCTCCAGAACGTCATCGAGCGCGCCGCCATCCTCTCGGAGGGGGACGTCCTGCGGGTGGACGAGCCGCTGCTGGGGAGCGTGGGCGTTCCAGTCTCCATCCCCTCGGCTCCCCTCCCCGACAGCCTGCGCGACGCCGAAAGGCGCCAGATCGAGGATGCCCTGGCCCAGACCGCCGGCCGGGTCTCCGGCGCCAAGGGAGCCGCCGTGCTGCTGGGAATCCCCTCCACCACCCTGGAGTCCCGCATCAAACGGCTGGGCATCGACAAGTACCGGTTCCGGTCCGTACCTTGAGAATCGTGGACGGTCGAGTCCTCCCAGGGTGACAAACCCGCAACATACAGATTCGCGCATAAGAGGCTCACGGCCCGTCCGAATCCGCGAGCGTCAACGGTTTCACGGCCCACGTAGGCTTACGTCGCCTCCCCGGCTCCTCCTGGTACAGGGTTTGCGGATATAGGGGGTGCTTCATTTTCCAGCGGGCAAAAGGAGGCGGCGATTGCGCTTCATCACGCGAAACGTTGTGGCCGGAGTCGTTTCTCTGATCTACCTCGCGGGGCTCTCGCAGGCCGCTCCCGCCGCCGGATCCACGGCGCCGGACGCCGGGCGCGATTCGTGGATCGCGGTCTTTCCGAACGAAGCGGAGCCGCTCCTTCGAGACGCCTCCGTCCCGGTCTGGGACCGCGAGGAGGGCGTGGTCGTCGCCGGGCCTTCCGGGGAGCGGCTCGACCTGCTGCGGGCCCAGGGGTTCGAGCCGCTCTTCAGCGCCCGCGACCACGGCGAGAGCATCCAGGTCCTCAGCCATGACGACCTCTTCGATCCGCCCGCCCTCGCCGGCGCCCCCCGGTTCCGGATCGACGATCAGACGATGCTGTATCTCCTCCCCTCGGGGGTGGAGATGAGCCTGCCGCGGCTCAAGCTGCACGCCCTGTTTCACGGCGTGCCGCGCATCGCGCTCTCACCCGTCCGTGTACATCCCGCCGACCAGGCCGGGCCCAAGGCGGCTTCGGCCTCCAATCCGTTGGTGAAGAAGATCGTCCAGGCCACCAGCCAGGAGAATTGGTTCCAATACGTCCGCGACCTCTCCGGCGACAGCGACGTGACCATCCCCGGATACTGCGACGGCTGCCGCATCCGCACCCGGGCCTCCAACTACATGTTCCCGCCGAAAAACACCGGCGACCCGCTCGGCAATCCGTTCGCCAGCGAATATCTGGAGGACAAGGCCGCGGGCTGGGGCTTCACCGGGCCGAACGCGGTACGTGAGAGCTACACCTCGGCGGAGTCGGGCTGCACCTTCGGGCAGAGCACACAGACCTGGCAGAACCTCGTCTTCACGCTGCCCGCCCAGGTCGACTACGCCCAGAATCAGCAGGTCATCTTCATTGTCCACTACGACTCCATCTCGGAGAGCTCCGCCCGCGACGCCAACAACTCGCCGGGCGCGGACGACGCGATCTCAGGCGGCGGCGCCCTCCTCGAGGCGATGCGGATCTTCAAGGGCTACGCCTGGCGCTATCCGGTGAAATTCCTCTTCGTGAGCGGCGAGGAGCTCGGGCTGTGCGGGTCCACGGCCTACACCCGCATGCACCCGGCCGAGTCGATGTGGCGCGTGCTCAACATGGATCAGACCGCCTACGACGGCAACAAGGACGGTCTGATGAACCTGTACAACTGGAGCCCCACGAGTTGTCCCTCGTGCGTGGCCTTCGGCGATGCCTTCGTCCAGGCCAACGCCGCCTACGGCAAGATCATCGATCCCGCCAAGATCGTGCGCAACACGGCCCGGATGTGCGCCACGGATCACTGCCCGTTCTGGAACGTCGGGGTGACCGCGATCGATCTCAACGAGGACCTCACCAACGATGACATCTGCCCGTGCTTCGACCAGCGCCAGCGCTCGGGCTGCCGCGATACCGTCACCCAGATCAATCCGTTCGACGGCACGACGCTGATGTTCGATCAGGACTATTCATGGCCGACCGAGAAGGCCGCCATCGCGCTCATCGCCCAGACCGCCGAGCCGCTCTACGCCTGTCCGGCCGCCGGCGCGAAGCTCCGCGCCGCCACGGCCAGGCAGCGGGTCCAGCTCAACTGGCCCGCCGTGCCGAAGGTGACCTCCTATGTGGTGGAGCGGGCGGAGGGTGGCTGCGACGGCACCTTCGCCGGCATCGCCTCGACCACCCGGGGCGTCTATCTCGACTCCGGCGTAACGCCCGGCTCGACCTACGGATACCGCGTCCGCACCTGCCCCTTCCAGGTCAGTAACTGCGTGGAGAAGACGATCCCTCCCCGGTAGGACAAGGAGACGCATCTTGAGATTTGTCATGCGAGATCGAGCCGTTGGAATCGTTTCTCTGATCTGTCTCCTGGGGCTCTGGGCGGCCCTCCCACTCTCGGCGCAATCCCCTCAAGACCGCTGGATCGCGCTGTTTTCGGACGGCTCGGAGCCGCTCCTCCGGGAGGCCTCCGTCCCCGTCTGGGACCGCGAGGGAGAGGTGGTCGTCGCCGGACCTTCCGAGGCC
>JAICSG010000908.1 GCA_025937035.1 Thermoanaerobaculia bacterium
GAGGTCCACCAGAGCCAATACCTTCTCGTGGATTCGGTGAGCGGCAACACGACCTCGGCGCTCATCGATCACCTGAGCCCCGGAACCACGTACTCTTTCAGGGTCCGGGCGCACAGCTCGGGCAACAACTCCGACTATTCGAACGAGACTACGGTGACGACCTTCCCGGATCCGGGCTCGCTCTGCCAGGCGCCGGCCGTATGCTTCAATCAGAGCCGGTTCAGTGTAGTCGCGCAGTGGAAGACCCCGGACGGACGATCGGGCACGGGCACCGTGGTCCGCCTGACCGACGACTCCGGATATTTCTGGTTTTTCGATCCCACGAATGTCGAGGTCGTGTTCAAGGTCCTCAACGCCTGTGGCTTGAATCACGCGTTCTGGTTCTATTCTGGAGGCCTGACGAACGTTCAGGTCACGCTGGCCGTGACGGATACGAAGACGGGCGCGGTCAAGACCTACACCAATTCTCAGGGGAAACCCTTCCAGCCAATCCAGGACAGCGCGGCGTTCTCGACTTGCCCATAGCTGGGCCGAAGTCATAGCTGTCCGGCAGAGCCCTTATGGATGAGGCCTCCAGGTGCTCGAAGCGTTGGGAGCCCCATCCTTCCCCTCTCCATCTCTCAATCCATGAGGTGCTGGAGCTCGATCCGCTGCCGTGCTGGAGTATGCTTTGTGTGAGGTGACAACGAGTCGGATGAGGAGTTTGAAAGTAGAGAGGTCTTTATGGTTCGATTACCCACACACCGCGAGCCCACGCATCCCGGAGACATGCTGTTGGAGGAGTTTCTCAAGCCGCTGGGCTTGACGCAACGAGACTTGGCTGATGGTATCCACGTCCCCTATCAGAGGGTCAACGAGCTTGTGAACAAGAGGAGAGGAATGACGCCGGGCACAGCGCTTCGACTTTCGAAGCTCCTGGGCACGTCAGCGGATTTCTGGATGAGCCTGCAACTTCGCTGGGATCTCTATCACGCAAGCCGGTCCGAGCAAGCCTGGCGTTGAAACGCCAGGCTATTCAAATTTCGCCCTTTCAGGGCGAGGCTCCGAGGTTTAGGCAATCCCCAGATATTTGGCTCGACCGGGCCGCCTGCTGCTGAAGGTAACGAAAAATCCAGTATCAGCGCCTATTATCTTTGCCCGTCGCGGTGGGGAGATTTTCCCCGATCATCCAATCTCCCCAAAGCTGCCGTAGACAGGATGTATCCCCGGCTCCGCGGGCCGGTTGCCGGGGCGGACGAGGAGGCCGGTGCGGTAGCCGGCTCGGGACGCGGCGTCGAGCTCGGGGGTGACGTCCGAGAGGAAGAGGATCTCGCCCGGCGGGAGGCCGAAGGCGGCGGCGATGGCGGTGTAGGCGGCGGGGTCCTGCTTGGGGCCGGTCCGGGTGTCGTGGAAGCCTTCGAAGAGAGGAGTGAGGTCGCCATGGTCGGTGTGGCCGAAGAGGAGCTTCTGGGCGTGTACGCTGCCGGAGGAGAAGATGCGCAGCCGGCGCCCCTGCTCCCGCCAGGCTTTCAGGGCTGGAGGCACATCGGGATAGATGTGGCCGCGGATCTCGCCCCGCGCGTACCCCTCGTCCCAGATCAGCCCCTGGAGGAGCTTGAGGCCGGTCGACTTGCGATCCCGCTCCATCAGCCAGCGGGCGTAGGGGGCGCCGTCGCCGAACGGTGGCGGCGGATCGGCGGCGGTCTCCCGGCCGTGCTCGGCGCGGAGCTGCTCCAGCGCCTCCCGCAGCTCGGGGCCGGGGTGGGCTTGCGCGCAGGTGCGCTCCAGGCGCGCCGCGGCGTAGGGGAAGAGGACGTCGTAGACGAAGGCGATCGAGGTGGTGGTCCCCTCGATGTCGGTCAGGATGGCGGACGGGGGTGAGGCGGTCGGCATGGGCGGCTCCGTGGCTCGGCGGAGGTTGTATCACGCCCGGCGTTGGGCGGTCGCTTGAAAATCTCGGCTGAAAGTCTTTGAAAACGCAGGGAAGGCCATAATTTACAGGGGTTGTCCCTTTCCCGTGGCCCAGGAGCACTACACGTTGTAACCGTTCCTTTATAGTCGGGGAACGGCTCCCGAGCTCGAGCGTCGTTCCGGCCTTGGAGTATCGCTTTTTTCAGAGACGGGTAGAAACAAGGGCCTCGTGTGTCTCGGGGCCGGAGGTGGAGCCTTGGACGCGGATTCGATGACCCACGAGGTCGCCCTGGGGACGACCCTGGTGGAGGTGTCGCGCCACCGGGCCGAGAGCCGGGGCGAGGGCCTCGCCTACACGTTTCTGCTCGACGGCGAGACGGCCGAGGCCCACCTCACCTACGGCGAGCTGGACCGGCGGGCGCGCGGCCTCGCCGCGATGCTGGCCCGCGAGGGGATCGGCGCCGGCGACCGGGTGCTCCTGCTCTATC
>JAICSG010000578.1 GCA_025937035.1 Thermoanaerobaculia bacterium
CTTCCAACTCGAAGTCCTCCCACTGCTCCGGATACGGCTGCTGCTCCTGTCCTGGCGCCTGGCTCGGTGGCTGCTCTTGTTTCGACTCTTGCTCTCCCCCCTGGGCCGGCCTGCTAGAAACATCCTGCGCCTGCTCCTTGGAAGCATCCTGCGCCTGCTCGCTGGGAGCATCCTGCGCTTGCTTCTGTTTGACGCCGGGATCTATTTTTCGGCCGCGGGGATACCAGATCTCGACCTCGTTTCTCGTCGTCTCGGGATCAACGTGGCGCGGGTCCGTATACCAGAGGATTGTCACTCCGTCCTCGCCCTCGCTGAGCTTCCAGGAAAAATGGGCCCGCTTTTGATAGGCGTTGCCCGCCGAGGTGACGATCGCCCTGCCTGCCTTGGCTTCGACGAGGGCTTTGAATCCCTGCTCGACCAGGGTCGAGCCGTCGTGCGGGCCACCCGTGGTCGAGAGGCTCAGGTTGACAACAGCGGGGAGCTTGAGCTCGTCGGCCTTCTGAAAGATGTAGTCCACAGCCTCCAGGAGATGGCGGGAGTTGCCGAGCTCTCCTCCCTCGAGGGTCAGCAACTGGACGAAGACGATCTGAGCGTTCGGAGCCACTCCAGGGTGTGAGGAAACCGCGGGGCTCGGACCTTCCTTGCCGCCGAAAAGGGCGGGCTCGCGTCCGTTTCCCGCCGCGATGTCCATGACGTGAGTCCCGTGCGCTCCGGCGGTGGGCGTATATCCCAATTTCTCGTACGCGGCGTTCTCTCCCGCGTTCAGGGCCTGGTTGATCTGGTCAGCGGTGAATTCCCTTCCATACTCAAACCCCAGGCTTCTCAGCTCTTTGGTCAGTGATGGCCCCGTATTTTTGGATTCATCCGGGGTCACGGTCTGGTCCCAGAGATAGCGGATCCGGGTCGCGCCCGAAGGGTAGCGAAAGTTTTTGTGCCGGAAGTCGCAGCCGACGTCGACGATCCCGATGAGGACGCCCGAGCCGTCCAGGCCTGGAAAGCCTGGGGCCCCCCGCTCCAGGGACGGCGGATCGCAGTGGACGGCTTCCACCGAGTGGTACAGATCCAGGTAAAGGTCGGTCGCCGATTTCAGGCTGCCCCGGTCACCCAGAGCCCGGCGGACCGCCGGGATCTTTTTGACGATGACCGTTCCCGTGACGATGCCCTCTCCAATGTGCCGGGCCACGTGGAGCCCGTCCACGAGCTTCTTTTTGCCCGCATTAAGGTCCGGGACCATTGTTTCGGGAAACCTGGCGATGACGTCCACCTTGCGTTGCGCGTGCCCGTTGCTCTGGGCGGACCTGACGGCCGGCGGCTGGCCCACTTCCTCCCGGCGCTTCTCTTCGCGGAGGTGCGGATCGTACTGGAGGCCCGGACCCTTGACCCTCGTCCTGTTCTTCTGCTTGGCTGCTGCGTTCGGGGTCCGCTTGACCTCTTTCTCTGGCTCTGGACTGAGGATGTCCATCTTCAGCTTCTTGGCATCGATCGGTGGCATGTTTCCCCTCCTGTCACGGATCGTTAGACGGAACGCGTTGCGATCTTCCCGCCGGGGAAAAGGGTGGCGCCGTCCGTCCATCCAGTGCGTACGGACAAAAACGATGATGCCCACGTCCCCTCCGCCGCCCCTCCCGATCCTCTGGTACCATGAGGCCACCGCCCTGGAAACCGGAGGTGTCGTCGATGCGAGCTCGTTCGTCGAGGAGCCGATGAAGGCGCCGTGGACGCTGGCGCTGTCGCTGGGTCTGGCCGGCTTCACCTTCACGGGATGCAATCCCCAGCACGCCACGGCGCGGTCAAAGCGTCTTCGCTCGGTGGAGCCCCGCCTGACGGATGGCGCCGCCCACACCTCCTGCTGGATCGATCCCAGGGCGACGGATCTGATCCCCGACGCCATCTGCGGTCCGCCGCGCCGTCGAGAGGCTCAGGGAGCCGCCCAGACGACGGCAGGCCAGCCCCTTCTCCGTGGCGGCGAGATGCCGGCCGAGCCGGGGGCCGCGAAGCCCTCGCTCGGGGACCTGTTGAGACAGAAGAGGCCCCGGGAAGCCGATTTCGCCGTCCGCGGGCTGGAACGGGAGGTGGCCGCCAACCCTCACGACGCCCGGGCCTGGAGCGATCTGGCGGCGGCCTATCTGGTCCGCGCGGAGCGGACCGACGATCCACGGGATCTCCTGCGCGCCCTGGAGGCGGCCGATCGCGCAACGAGCGAGGATGGCCGCCTGTCCGAGGCGAGATTCAACCGGGCTCTCGCCCTGGAGCGCCTGTCCCTGAATCCGGAAGCGATGGCCGCCTGGCAGGACTATCTCGATCTGGACAAGACCTCCGGCTGGGCGGGCGAGGCCAGCAAGCGCAAGGCCAAGCTCGGCCAACCGTCGCCGCGGAGCGCCTGGGAGGAGACTGAAAAGCCGCGGCTCGAGCAGGCCGCTCTCGCGGGGAGCACGGAGGAGGTCGAAAAGATCGTCGGCTCGTACCGGCAGGCCGCGCGGGAGCTCGCCGAGCAGAAGCTCTTCGGGGAGTGGGCCGATGCAACAATCGAAGGGCGGGAGGACCTGGCCGCGAACAAGCTGCAAATCCTGCGGGTCCTGGGGGATGCGCTCGCCCGGATCAATAGCGACCGTCTGGTCCATGACTCCGTCGCGGCTATCGAGAAGGCTGGAGATCCCCGGCGGTTGAGCGCGCTGGCGCAGGCTACCCGGGATTTTCGGAACGGCTATGAGGACTTCAACGGCTGGAAGCGCGAGGCGGAGATTCCGAAGCTCGCCGCCGCACGGGATGTGCTGGCCCGGGCCGGGAGCCCGTTGGCCTTCCGGGTGGAGGATCTCCTGGCCAGTTGCGACTATGTGAATCACAGGTACAAGACCAGCCTGGCCACGGTCGAGCGGCTCATCCACGAGACCGAAGGGTTGCCGTATCCAGCGGTGCGCGGCCGCGCCTTCTGGATCAAGGGCCTGCTGGAGGTCACTCTCGGGCAGATGAAGCCCGCGGTGGAGAATTACGGCCGGGCGAGAGCCGAATACCAGCGCCTCGGCGAGGAGGAGAACGCCATCGGGATGGCGGGGCTGCTGGGCGAGAACCTCTTGCTCCTCGGGCGTACGCAGGAGGCCTGGAAGTCCATCTATCAAGCTCTGCGGGCCACCCCCTCATTGCGCGACCCGCGGGCCTTGTCGCGGATCTTCATGATCGCCGGCGACGCCGCCCTGCGCGAGGGGGCCGACACCGCCGCGCTGGCATTCGAGCAGGAGTGGGTCCGCTACTCCCGGATGAGCAGCTCGCAGGAAGCCGTCGAGGCCCTGACCTGGCTGGCGCGGATCCAGGACCACGCGGGAGACCGCGAGAGCTCCCTTGCCACGCTCCGGGAGGCCGAGACCCAGATCGCGGGCCTGGACCCCGGCCAGCGCCAGCGGAAGAAAGCGGATCTGGCGATGGTCCAGGGCACGGTGCAGGTACAGGGAGAGCCCTTGGAGGCCATCGATCTGCTGACCTCCGCCCTGGCCGTATATGAGAAGGAGGGGAACCTCATCTTCTCCCTCCAGACCCTGCTGGCTCGGGGCCGGGCGTACCGCAGGTCCGGAGACGACCGGCGAGCCGAGCGGGATTTCGAAGCGGCCCTTGCCCTCTCGGGTGTCTCGAAGAGAACCCGTGGTGAACGTCTCGCGTTTTCCGCTGTCTTTGACTTCGGTGAATCCCATTAGGTCAGTTCCTTTGTGTGAGTGTTAATGCCCCCTCC
>JAICSG010001235.1 GCA_025937035.1 Thermoanaerobaculia bacterium
ACCAGGGCGAAGATGCCGAAGATGACCAGCGCCAGCATCACCACCACGGTGACGATGGGGCGCTTGATGGCGAAATCGGAGATGGTCATAGGGCCCTCACTCCCCGCCCGGGCATGAATGCCCGGGCTACGTTGCGACCGAAAAGCCGGGTAAACCCGGCTCCTGGAGGAGCGGCCCTGACTTCGGAGCCGGCTTCAGCCGGCTTTTCGTTTCCGGCGTAGCCCGGGCATTCATGCCCGGGCGGGGGTGACGAAAACTCTGCTGTCATAGCGCCTGCGCCAGCCTTTCCGCCGCCTGCTGCACCGCGGGCGCCAGGCGCACCGGCGTGCCCGGCTGGATGCTCTGGGCGGCCCCGAGGAGGACCACGTCGCCGGCCTGCACGCCGCGCCGCACCTCCACCTTCTGCTCGCGGTCGTCGGCGAGCCCCAGGTCTACGTCCACCCGCGCCACCTTGCCATCCCGCACCAGCAGCACGGCCGGCTTGGCCAGCCGGCGGTCGATGGCCGCCGTGGGCACCACCAGACCGGTGCGCGACTCGCTCTCGATCCGCCCCTCGGCGTAGAGGCCGGCCACCAGGTTGTTGCCGGGGTTGGGGATCTCGGAATAGACCCGCACCTGCCGGGTGGTGGGATCGGCGCTGGGGTTGATCCGCGTGACCTGCCCCCGGAAGGCGTGGTTGCCGTAGCCGGTGACGGTGAACACCACCGGCGAGCCCACCTGGAGCTGGGCGAGCTGCTCGGCGGGGACGGCGGCCTCCAGTTGGAGGATCGACGGATCGACGATCGTATAGAGCGCCGTGCCGGGCTGCACCACGTCCCCGGCCGAGACCGGCCGCTCGCTCACGATGCCCGAGAAAGGGGCGGTGACCGAGGTGTAGCCGAGCTGCTTCTCGGCGCTGGCGAGCTGGGCCTCATATTGAGCCAAAGTGGCCCGGGCCCCTGTCAGGTTCTGCTGGGCGGTCTCCACGGCCCGCTGCGCCACGGCGCCGGCCTGGAGCAGGGCGCGCTGGCGGTCGAGCTCGCGCTGGTTGAGGGCCACGTTGTTGCGGGCGCTGGTCACCGCCACCCGGGCCGAGTTGTAGGCCTCGGTGAGGGCCGCCGAATCGAGCCGGGCCAGGACCTGCCCCTTCCGCACCGCCTGCCCGGGCTCGGCGGTCACCGTCAGCACCGAGCCCGCGATCTGGGCCCGCACGGAGGCCTGCTGCTCGGCCGTCAGCGTGCCGGTGAGGGCCGGGCCGCTCTGTACGGTGCTCCGCGCCACCACCGCCGTGTCCTCGGGTCCGAGGACGATCGGCTGCGGGGCGGCGTTGGCGGCGGCCTTCTTGTCCGCGGCTTTGTGGCAGGCGGGGGTGGTGAGGAGGAGGAGGGCGAGGAGCCACAGAGGGCAAAGGCGTGTTGAATCTCTCATTCCTATATCCCCCCCGGGGGTTGCTGTCCCGGAATCCCCGTCCCAGCCGCGCCCATGGGGGCCGTTCCCGTCGTCGAGGTGGGCTGCGAAGTCTGTGCCGGTTGTCCCGACGAGGCCGCGCCGGTGGAGGCGCCG
>JAICSG010000568.1 GCA_025937035.1 Thermoanaerobaculia bacterium
CTTAGCCCCAGCGTGGACGAGGATGGCGATCCGGTCTGGTCGCCGGACGGCTCGCGGGTGGCGTTCGTGCGCAATCCCACCTCCTCGAAGGTGACGCTCTTCTACTCGGCCCTGAGCGCCGACGAGCCGTGGTCGATCGTGGTGGCGGACGCCGCGACCGGGGCCGCGAAGACGGTCTGGCGGGCCGATCCGGGGCCGGGGAGCGCCTTCGGCGAGGGGATCGTGGCCGCCAATCAGCTCCTCTGGGCCGCGGGGGACCGCCTCGTCTTCCCCTGGGAGAAGGACGGCTGGAATCACCTCTATTCGATCCCCGCCACCGGAGGGAAGGCCACGCTGCTGACTCCCGGCGACTTCGAGGTCGAGTCGGTCAACCTGAGCCCGGATCGCCGCCAGGTGCTGTACAGCTCGAACCAGGACGACATCGACCGCCGCCACCTCTGGAAGGTGGACGCGGCGGGAGGCGGCCGGCCGGTGGCGCTGACCAAAGGCAAGGGAATCGAGTGGCTGCCGGTGATGACGAGCGATGGCAAGGCCCTCGCCTATCTGAGCTCCGGAGCGCGCCGGCCGGCCCAACCGGTGATTGAGATCGCTGGCGGTCCGGCGCGGGATCTGGCGCCGGGATCGATTCCGGCTGATTTCCCCGAGAGCGCGCTGGTGGAGCCGGAGCCGGTGATCCTCAGCGCCTCGGACGGCCTGCGCATCCACGGCCAGCTCTTCCTGCCGCCGGGGATGAAGCCCGGGGAGCGCCATCCGGCCCTGCTCTTCTTCCATGGCGGCTCGCACCGGCAGATGCTGCTCGGCTGGCACTACATGGAGTATTACAACCACGCCTACGCCATGAATCAGTACCTGGCGAGCCGGGGGTACGTGGTGCTCGCGGTGAACTACCGGTCGGGGATCGGCTACGGGCTGAGATTCCGCGAGGCGCCGGCGCAGGGGGCGGGCGGGGCGAGCGAATTCAACGACGTGCTGGGGGCCGGGCTCTATCTGCGCAGCCGGCCGGACGTCGATCCGGCGCGCATCGGCCTCTGGGGCGGCTCGTACGGCGGATATCTGACGGCGCTGGGCCTCGCCCGCGCCTCGGACCTGTTCGCGGCCGGGGTGGACCTCCACGGCGTGCACGACTGGAACGAGGGGATCCGGAACTTCATCCCGGACTATCACCCTACCCCCGAGCAGGAGCGGCTGGCCTTCGAGTCGTCGCCGAACGCCTGGCTGGACACCTGGCGCTCGCCGGTGCTGCTGATCCAGGGGGACGACGACCGCAACGTCTTCTTCAGCCAGACGGTGCGGCTGACCGAGGAGCTGCGGAAGCGGAAGGTGCACGTGGAGGACCTGGTGTTTCCGGACGAGATCCACGACTTCCTGCGCACCGCGAGCTGGCTGGCGGCGTATCATGCGGCGGTGGATTTCTTCGACCGCGAGATGCCGCTCCACCCCTAGAGTCATGGCCGGCGCGGAAAACCTTCTCCTGCTCGTCGGGGCCCTGCTGGTGGTGGTGGGCATCGTCGGCACGGTGATGCCGGCGCTGCCCGGCCCGCCGCTGGTCTTCGTGGGATTGCTGGTCGCGGCGTGGGCCGAGGGGTTTCAGAAGGTGGGGTGGCTCACCCTCTCGATCCTGGCGATCCTGACGTTATTCAGCTTCGTGATCGATTTCTTTGCCACCAAGCTGGGGGCCCAGAGGATGGGGGCGAGTTGGGCGGCGCTCTTCTGCGCGGCGGTGGGAGCGATCGTCGGCCTCTTCTTCGGCCTCCCCGGCTTCATCCTGGGGCCCTTCGTGGGCGCCGTGGCGGGCGAGTACGCCGCCCGCCGCAATCTCCGTCAGGCCGGCAAGGTGGGCCTCGGCACCTGGCTCGGCATGCTCCTCGGCATCGCGGGCAAGCTGACGCTGGTCTTCACGATGGTGGGGATTTTTTTGACGGCGTACGTGCTGTGAGAACGCGATAGAATACCCATCATGAGCGACGATCAGCTCCTCTCCCGGATCACGGTGGACCCCAAGGTCATGGTCGGAAAGGCTGTGATCAAGGGGACCCGCCTCACTGTCGAGTACATTCTCGGGCTGCTCGCGCATGGAGCCACCGTCGCGGAGATCCTGGAGGAGTACACGGGGCTCGCGCCGGAGGATATTCAGGCCTGCTTCCTATTCGCCTCGAAATCCCTCCAGGACACCTCGTTCATGCCTCTCGCCGTATAGCGGGCGCCTATGCGCTTCCTCGTGGACGAGTGCACGGGTCCGGCCGTGGCCCGCTGGCTGAAGGAGCAGGGGTACGAGGTCTTTTCGGTCTATGACGAAGCCCGGGGGATTGACGACGAGACGGTCCTCCGGAAGGCGTTTGCCGAAAATCGGGTCCTGATCACGAACGACAAGGATTTCGGAAACAAGGTCTTCCGCGAGCACCGTCCCCATCGGGGCGTCATCTTCCTGCGCCTTGCGGATGAGCGGGCCCGCAGCAAGATCGAAACGCTCCGCCGGTTGATCGAGGAGCATGGCGACCGGCTCGTAGATCGCTTCGTGGTCGTCACCGAAGACCAGGTCCGGTTCGCCCGCGCCTAATCCACCACCAGCGGCTCGATGCACTCCGCCAGATCGTTCGCCGGACTGTTGACCGCGCGGCTGACGGGGAAGGCCTCGAAGTCCTGTCCGGCGTAGGGGACGAGGAGGGACTGGAGCTTCTCGGCGTCCTCTGTCTTGGGATCGAGCCAGAGATCGAAATTCTCCTGGCTCAGGATGACCGGCATGCGGTCGTGGAGAGGGCGCATCAGGTCGTTGGCATCCGTGGTGATGATGGTGAAGGTCTCGACGAGCTGGCCGCCGTGCTCCGGGTTGCGCCAGGTGGACCAGAGGCCGGCGAAGCCGAAGGGCTTGTGGTCCTTGCGGCGGATCAGGTAGGGCTGCTTGGCCTTCCCCTCCTTCTTCCACTCGTAGAAGCCGTCCGCGGCCACCAGGCAGCGCTTCTTCTTGAAGCTGAATTTGTAGGCGGGCTTCTCGGCCACCCCCTCGGAGCGGGCGTTGATCATCCGGTTGCCGATGCTCGCCTCTTTGGCCCAGTAGGGGATCAGCCCCCACTTCAGCATGTCGATATGCCGGGGGCCGCCGGGCTCGGTGACGCGTACCACCGCGGCCTGTTGGGTGGGGGCCAGGTTGTAGCGCGGCGGCAGGAAGGGGAGCTCCGGCAGGTCGAAGGCGAGGGCGAGGTCCTCGCCGGAAGAGGTCAGGGTGTAGCGTCCGCACATGATCGATCGGTCTCCTCAGGCCGTGGCCGCCATCCGGGGAGGCGCGTCCGCGAGGCCCAGATAGTCTTCCAACGTGAAGCTGTCCACCTCGATGGCCTCCCGGCGGGCCTCGGCGGCCTCGCGCGCCAGAGCGGCCTGAGACGGGTCGAGGACCCCGGCCGCCACCGCCGCGTCGAGCAGGAGCTCGGGAGCGCCGGCCGGAATGGTACCCGCGCGGCTGGCCGTCCGCACCTTCTCCAGGATCTCGCGGCTCTGGATGCTCAGGAGGAACGCCCGCTCCAGGCGCTCGGCGCCGGGCAGGAAGAGGCCGGCCGTGAGACGGTCCCGCTGCTCGCCGGGGGTTTGGAGGATGGCGGCGAGGCGGGAGCCCTGCCGGTCCGAGGGGGGAGCGCCGAGCCGGTTGAGCCGGGCGAAAAAAGCGGCCGGACCGCGCATCCAGAAGGCCAGCGGACCCTCGAAATTGCGGTAGATCCCCTCGAAAGCTTTCTGGACCCGGATGAGGCTCTCGTCGA
>JAICSG010001013.1 GCA_025937035.1 Thermoanaerobaculia bacterium
CACCCGGCGCTTCACCTTCAGCGTCGGCGTGATCTCCCCGTCCTCCAGGGTGAGCTCCTTCGGCAGCAGCTCCCATGCCACGATCTTCTCGAAGCCCGCGAGGTGGGCGTTGACGGCCGTCACCTCCTGGGCGATCAGGTCCCGCACCTGGCGGTCGGCCACGAGCTGCTCGTTGCCCGCCGTGTGGATCCCCTGCTTCTCCGCCCAGGGCTTGAGCGCCTCGAAGTCGGGCACCAGCAGCGCCGAGAGGAACTTCCGGCGGTCGCCGACCACCACCGCCTGGCCGATGTACCGGCTCCCCTTGAGCGAGTTCTCGATCGGCGCCGGCGCCACGTTCTTGCCGTAGGCGTTGATGATCAGCTCCTTCTTGCGGTCGGTGATGCGCAGGAACCCCTCCGGATCGACCTCGCCGATGTCGCCGGTGTGGAACCACCCCTCGGCGTCGACCGCCTCCGCGGTCTCCTTCTCCATGTGCCAGTAGCCCTTCATGATGTTGGGGCCCTTGGAGAGGATCTCGCCGTCCTCGGCGATCTTGACCTCCACGCCGGGGATCGGCTGGCCGACCGTGCCCATCTTCACGTTCTCCCGGGTGTTGACCGAGATCACGGGCGACGTCTCGGAGAGGCCGTACCCCTCGTAGATCGGAATGCCCGCGCCCCAGAAGAACTCGGCGATGTCGCGCCCGAGCGGCGCGCCACCCGAGATGGCGAACTCGAAACGCCCGCCCAGCCGCTCCTTGATCTTCGAGAAGACCAGCTTGTCGGCGAGAGCGAGCTGGAGGCCGAGGAATCCCGGCGGGCTCTGGTGCTTCAGCCGGTAGGGGAGCGCCTGACGGCCGAGCCCCACCGCCCAGGCGAAGAGCTTCTGTTTGATCGGCGAGCCCGCCGCCACCCCCTCCTGCACCCGGCTGTAGACCTTTTCGTAGACCCGCGGCACGGAGACGAAGACGTGCGGCTTGACCTCCGCCATGTTCTGCGCCACCGCCGCCACCGACTCCGCGTAGGCGATGCTGCACCCCTCGATGAAATAGCAGTAGTCCACCATGCGCTCGAAGGAGTGGGAGAGCGGCAGGAAGGAGAGCGCCATGAAGTGCCGCTGCAGGTGGAGCACCGAAAGACCCGAGGTGACGTTCGAGGCGATGTTCCGGTGGGTGAGCATCACCCCCTTGGGGGTGCCCGTGGTGCCGCTGGTATAGATGAAAGTCGCCAGATCGTCCGGCTGGATCGACCGGGCGCGGGACTCGAAGTCCGCCACGTCGACGCCGGCCCCCTGCGCGATCAGCTTGTCGAGGGTGGTCACGCGCGGATCGCTCGACTGCCCCTTGATGAGCACGAGCTGCTTGACGTCCGGGAGCTCGTCGGCATGCGAGAGGAGCCCGTCCAGGTGGGCCGTGGTCTCGGCCACCACCACCTTGGCGCCGCAGTTGCCCGCGATGTAGGTCGACTGATCGGGGAGCAGGGTGGGGTAGATCGGCACCAGCACGGCGCCCGCGCAGAGGGTCGCGAAGTCGACCGTGGGCCAGTGCGGGCCGTTCTCGGACATCAGGGCCACCCGGTCCCCCTTCTCGACCCCCAGATCCCGCAGGGCCTTCGACAGCCGGCGGACCCGGTCCACCAGCTCCGCCGTGGAGATCGGCTGGTAGGTGCCGCCCACCTTGGACAGAAGGCAGTCCGGCTTGTTGTAGCTCGCCGCCTTCAGGAAAAGCTCCGTCAGGGTTGATACCGAAGTGGCCATGAGAGCGCCCTCCCCTGGGTTAGGCCTGGATTCTATCCCAAGGAAAAGCCCCCGGCGGCCTCCTGTGAGGACGCCCCGCCCGTTGGCGCTCAATCCTGTCTTTTGGGGCGGGATGGGGAAAAGTGAGCGCCATTTTTCCATCTGAGGCAACCTTCTCTATTGGGAGAGACGGGCTCCGCCGGCATTCCGCCGCGCCGAGACCCGCCCCCGAGAGGAGCCGACCATGTCGTCGAAACCTGCCTCACATCGCGTTTTCTTCGTTTTCCTCCTGCTCGCCGCCCTCATCCTCGCCAGCCTACCCGCCCAGGCGCGGACGGTTCATCGTTC
>JAICSG010000767.1 GCA_025937035.1 Thermoanaerobaculia bacterium
GGCTGGAAGATGGCCGCTCTGGGCAAGAGCGGCGAGTCGCTGTCACTCAGCCTTTCGGCCCTTCTTGGTCTTCATCGACTCTCGGAAGCGGTAACTCTCGCCATTCATCTCGAAGATCGCGCAGTGGTGGGTCAGGCGGTCCAGCAGCGCCGCCGTCATCCGCTCGCCCTGGAAGATCTGGCCCCACTCGCTGAACGGTAGGTTGCTCGTCACCAGGACGCTGCCGCGCTCGTACCGATCGGCGAACACCCGGAACAACAGCTCGACGCCGCCCCGGCTCATCGTCACATAGCCCAGCTCGTCGCAGATCAAGAGGTGCGCCCGGTCGAGCTGCGCCAGGAAGCGGTCCAGCGTGTACTGCTTCTGCTCCTTCTCCAGCCGGCTGACCAGCTCGGCCGCCGTGAAGAACCGCACCCTCAAGCCGGCTCGACAGGCGGCCAGGCCCAATCCGATTGAAATATGAGTCTTTCCAGTTCCGTGACTCCCCACCAGGCAGCAGTTCGATCTCTGGGCGATCCACTCGCACCGCGCCAGCTCCAGGATCCTCGGCTTGGAGAGCTGCGGCATGGCGCTGAAGTCGTAGGTATCGAAGTCCTTCTCCACCGGGAACCCGGCGTCCTTGATCCGCGCCGCGACCGCGTTGGTGGCGCGCGCCGCCAGCTCCAGCTCGGCCAGGCGGAGCAAGAACTGGGTGAAGGTCTGGTTGCCGGCCGCGGCATCCCGCGCCAGCTTCTCGAACTCGCGGCCCATCGTGGGCAGCCGCAACTGCCGCAAATGGGCCTTGAGCGATTCGATCGTCGGATCGACCATCGTGGATTCCTTTCCGGAACGGGGTCGAGGGGAACGGGTCAAGCGAAGAAGACGCTGACAGGGCTCTCGTCGGCGGCGGGACCCAGGAGTTGATTGAAGCGGCCCAGGTCGGGGAGCGGGACATCGACTCGCGGCACGCCGGCCGCCTCGTCGCGCGATGCGGCTGCATCGCGGTTCGTGGCCTCGATCGCGGCGAGCGACTGCGCCCGCTGGATCACGGCCTCGGCGCTGTAGAGTTGATCGCGCCGGCAGGCGTCGATCGCCCGTCGCACGCGCGACATCGGATGCTCTCCCAGGAGCTGGAGGATCCGCACGAAGCGCCGCGAGCCGCCCAGGGTGCCGTGGCTGCGTTCCAACTCGAGGCGGAACTCGACGAAGCAATCGGGTAGCGTCCACTCGCGGAAGACGGGTGCGTGGTCCAGGGCGCCGGGCTTCCGCCCCAGGGTCGCCAGGTAATGGATCGGGTCGAGGATCATCTGGCGCTTGCCGAGACTTCGCGGGTGCGTCGCCACGACCTGGCCCTGCGCAGCGATCGCGATCCGGTCGACATAGCCCTTGACCGTGACCATCTGGAACGCGAAGGCACGCGGGGCGCTGTAACGGTTGCCGTCGAAGGCGACGGTCTGATACGTGTCGACCGCGACCGCCGGCCGGATCACGCAGGGATCGAACCGGTGAGCGGGCAACGGCGCGGCCGCGGCTAGATCCTCGGCCAGACGATCCCGGTTGGTGAACGGCCCGAGGAGCGACTGCACGACCCGCTCGCGTTCGGCCTCGCAGCGATCGAGGAAGAATTTGTTCAATTGGCCGAGGTCGGCGACCCGCGGCACCGGCGTGGCGAATCGCTTCTGCACGGCCTTGACCGTCCCCTCGGCGTCGGGCTTCTCATTGCCCCGGGCCGGCATGCAGAAGTGGGGCTCGAAGGCATAGTGACTGGCCAGTGCCGCGTAGCGGGGGTGACATCGGCGCTCTCGGCCCGGGAGGATCAGCGTCGCGACGGTCCGGGGATTATCCCACCAGACCTCCTTGGGGACGGCCCCGAAGAACTCGAAGGCGGCGACCATCCCCTCGAGGATCGCCTCGGTGCGCTCGAAGGGCAGGGCCACCACGAAGGGCGCGTTGGAGTAGGCCCAGGTCGCCACCAGGAACGGCACGGGCTTGCGGCCCTCGGGGAAGTCGACGTGGATATGCCCGAAATCGGCCTCGAGGCGCTGGCCGGGTAGATGCCCCAGGGGGATGAAGGTCTCCTCATATCCACGTCTGTGCTTGCGGAGATAGCGTTGGACCTGGGCATAGCCGCCGTGGTAGCCGCCCTCGTCGCGGAGGCGGCGATAGACCTGCGCGGCGGTGTGGCGTTGCTTGGGCGGGGCGGTCCGGTCCTCGAGGACGATCCGGTCGATGAGGGCCTGGAAGGGGCCGAGCTTGGGAGCCGGCCGGTTCCTGGTCAAGGGCTCGGGATGGGGGTCGGCATGCACGAGGGCGTGCCGGACGGTCCTCCGGGAGTGTCCGAACTGGCGGGCGATCTGCCGGATGGACAGGCCATCGCGATGAGCCCGCCGAATCGCGCCATAGTCGTCCACGGTCACCACGTCCTTGCCCTCCGTGTCGGTGAAACGTTCTCTGAAGGGACGTTCACCGTACCGAAGGGAGTTGGGGTGGGTCCCGCTTACGCGCTCATTCTGCCCCCAGGTGGGTCCCGCTTACGCGCTCACTTCCACGCCCGATTCCCAGGTGATCGAGGAGCGCCAACAGGCAACCGCGAGGAGAGGCCCAGGCCCTCAGCATCCCGGCCAGGTGCGGGGCGAGGACCGTCGGAACCGCGATCCGCCGAACCTGGGCAGGTCAACGGCGTAGGCCAGGTAATCGGCAACGGCCAGGGCGGACATTGTGCCGATCTGCTTCCAGGTGTTGGCACCGAAGCTGGACCCGTGCAGCAGGACGACCAGGCGCCCGCGGGCCTGCTCGCTCTCCTGGTCCTCCCGGACCTGCTCGGCGGTCGTCTCGTGGGTCCTCCGGGCAGGGCCAGCGAGTACTTTTCGTAAGTCGTTGTTACGCAAGGTATTGCAACTTGATGGACGCCTGACAACTAAACGCAA
>JAICSG010000590.1 GCA_025937035.1 Thermoanaerobaculia bacterium
CGGCTGACGCTGGCGGTCGAGGAGCGGGCGGCGCGAGGGTTGGAGACGATCGATCTCACGGAGACCAACCCGACGCGGGTGGGGCTCGCGTATCCGGCGGAGGAGCTCATCCGACTGCTCCGCCAGGGCGCGGCGGCCGCGTATGAGCCGCACCCGCGGGGGATTCTTGAGGCCCGCGAGGCGCTCGCCTCACATCTCTCCACGCCGGGCGATCCGGTCTCGCCGGACGATCTGGTCCTCACGGCTTCGACCAGCGAGTCGTATTCCTTTCTGTTCAAATTGTTCGCCGATCCCGGGGACGAGGTGCTCACCGCCGCGCCGTCGTACCCGCTGCTCGACAGCCTGGCGGCGCTGGATTCGCTGGTCCTTCGTCACGTCTATCTGGAGCCCGGGCGGCGGTTCGCGCTCGATCCGGAGCGGGTCGAGCTGGCCTTGTCGGATAAGACGAGATTGCTGGCGCTGATCCATCCGGGGAATCCGACCGGGAAGTTTTTTTCGGTCCGGGAGCAGTCGGCGGTGCTCGGTCTCTGCGCGTCGCGCGGGCTGCCGCTGATCTCGGACGAGGTCTTCTTCGATTTCGGGCTGGCGGACGATCCGCTGCGGGCCGGTCCGGCGGCGGCTTCGGGGGAGGCTCTGGCGTTCTCGCTCGGGGGATTGTCGAAGAGCGCGGGCTTGCCGTCGTGGAAATTGGGATGGATCCGCGTGGGCGGCCCTCCGGAGCTGCGGCGCCGGGCTCTGGAGAGGCTGGAGATGGTGGCGGACAGCTATCTCTCGGTGGCCACGCCGGTCCAGCGGGCCCTTCCCGGGGTTCTCGATCTCGCGCCGCGCATTCGGGCGGAAATCCTCGAAAGAGTGCGTGGCAACCTCGCCACGCTCCGGGCAGCGCTGGCGGGCGTACCGGCGGCCGAGCTGTTCGAGCCGGCGGGCGGGTGGGCCGCCCTGGTCCGCGTCTCGTTGCCGGTCTCCGACGAGGAGCTGGCGTTGGGGCTGCTCGATCGCTCGGGGGTGCTCGTCCAGCCCGGATATTTTTTCGATTTCCTGACGGACGATTTTCTCGTCCTGTCGCTGCTCCCGGAGCCTGATCGTTTCGCGGCGGGGGTGGAACGGCTGGCGGAATTTCTGAGCGCTTGAAAGCCCCTCTCTCCCGAGCCGGGAGAGAGGGGGGAAGGCTTACTGATCCTCGTGAAGGTCGGGGAAGGTCGCGACGAGGGTGCTGGGCCCTCCGGCGGCGGCCACGACGCCCTTGTCAGGGCTGCTGACGAGCCCCAGCTCCTCCGGCTTGAGCTCCTTGGCGAGAATCCGGCTCAGGATGCGATCGGTTTTCTTCATGGTGATTTCCTCCTTGACGATTGGCTATCGGGCCACACCCGGACCTTCCGGGTGAATCAATTCTTTTTCCTCTTCCGCGTCCGGCGCGCCCAGCGGCCTGACGAGATGGGCATGCCGGGCCGCCTCGTCGCGCCAGGTCCGATCCCACACCTCCTCGAATTCCGCGAAGCGGACGACCTCGTGGTCCCCGCGCCAGGTGAAATCCCGCGCCCCCGCCACGAGGAATTCGCTGAACATGTCGAGCAAAGGCAACCCCGCGCGGGTCTCCAGGAACAGGAATTGACCCTGCGGATTGATCTCCAAAAAAATGTGATCGCCGTTCGGAGCGACCACGAAGTCGACCGACATATGGGCGAGATCGAATTCCGTGAGCAGCCGGCGGCAGGCCGCCGCGATGTCCGGCGGCAGATCGTAGGGCTCCATGCCGACGTAGATCTGGCCGGCCCGCCAGTCGGTCGCCGCGCGGTCGTCGGTCTGCGAGTTGATGCGGATGGCCACGAGGTGGTCCCCCAGGCAGGCGACGCGGACCTCGAACTGCTTTTGCAGGTAGGGCTGGAAGATCCCGGGGCAGAGCCGCAGCGTGTCGTCGTCCGGGAGCTGATCCTCCGAGACCGGCACGGTGTAGGCGGCGTAGATGTGCTCGCCCCCCTCTTCGTCCTGGGCGAGCCAGGCGGCCGGCCGCAGCAGCTTGTGGGCGACCGTGCCCCCGTGCTCGCGGAGGAAGGCCCGGATCTCGGCCGGATCGTTGCTGATCAGCGTCTCGGGGATCTTGAGTCCGGCCCGCGCCGCGCTCCGGAGCTGGCAGCCCTTCTGCTGGGCCGCCACGTCGCTCGCCGGAGGGTTCACCCAGAAGGTGCCCGCGCCGCGGTCGAGGAAGGGGGCTACGCCCGCCAGGAAGATCTCGCACTGCCGCGCCGCCACCTGCCGGTCTCCCGGATGCATGTCCTCCGGCAGGACGGCCCCGCCCGGACGCCGGAGCCAGACCGTATCGAACGGCGCGCTCCGGTCCTCATTGACCACGCCGGGACCGCGCAGGACGAACCTGCCCGTGAGGTCGTCCGGGCCGATGCGCAGGGAGAGCCCGAGGAGGGTGGGGAAGTCGGGCGTGAGGAGAAGCTCGCAGTCGTGCCCCTTCTTCCGCAGTGCCCAAGCCGCGGCGTCCGAGTGGAGGTCGCTGGCTTCCGAGACGATGAGAATCTGCTTCCGGCTCATACCGCACCCTCACCTCTGGGGGTGCTCTGAGCCGGGGTGGAGGGGACAATTCGGAGTCGGATCGGCTCGCGGAGAGGGAGCGGTGGTCAGGCGGCTTTGGGGTTGCCGGGCCTGATCAGGGATTCCGCCGGAATGCCGAGCCCCTGGTGCAGATTCCAGATCATCTTGAGGGTCAACGGCCGCTTGTGGTTGAGGATTTCGTAGACCCGATTGGAGTGGCCGATCATCGGCTCGAGATCCTTCACCGTCAAGCCCCGCTGCTCCATCACGAGCTTGATGGCGGCTACCGGGTCTGGCAGATCCAGAGGGAAATGCTGGCGCTCGTAGGCCTCCACCAGGGTAACCAGGATGTCGAGCCGCTCACCTTCCGGCGAATCGGCTTCCGCTCCCATCAACGACTCGATCTCGCGAAGGGTCGCCCGATAGTCCTCCGGGGTTTTGATCGGTTTGATGTCCATCTCGATCTCTCCTTCAGATGGTCCCTCGTTTCCGAGCCTCCAACTCCTCCAGCGTCTTCGGCCAATCCTTCTTGAGGAGCTGAGACAAGGCCCGGTCCGCCAGCAGCCTGCCGCCCGTCTGGCAGGTGGGGCAGTAGTTGGCCTCGCTGTCGGCGTAGACGATCCGTTGCACCGGGGTGCCGCAGACGGGGCAGGGCTGGCCGAAACGGCCGTGGACGGCCATGCTTGGGTGGAAGGCGGTCACCTTCTCGGGGAAGCCGTCGCCGGTCTCGGCGCGCAGGCGGGCGGTCGCTTCGGTCAGCACGTCGCGGGTGGCGTGGAAAAGGGTTTCCATCTCTCCGGGCGTGAGCTGGCCGGTGAGGCGGAAGGGGGAGAGCCTCGCCCGGTGGAGGATCTCGTCCGAGTAGGAATTGCCGATGCCGCTCAGCAGGTGAGGGTCGGTCAGGGCCCGCTTCAGAGTGTGGCTCTCGGCGGTGAGCGCCGCGCGGAAGGTGTCGAGACCGGCGTCCAGGACCTCCAGGCCGCCGGGATCGTAGGCGGCGAGCGCCTCTTCCCCCTCGACCAGATGGAGGGCGGCCCGCTTCTTGGCGCTGGCCTCGTTGAGCAGCAGGGTGCCGGTGGGGAAGTCGAAGGCGGCGAGGCCGATC
>JAICSG010000985.1 GCA_025937035.1 Thermoanaerobaculia bacterium
CTCCAGCGCCTGCTCCAGATTCATGATCCGCGGCGGCACCAGGCGCACGGCGTCGTCCGATCCCGAGGCCCGCATGTTGGTGAGCTTCTTCTCCTTGGTGATGTTGACGTCGAGGTCGTTGGGCCGCGCGTTCTCCCCCACCACCATCCCCTCGTAGACCTCCTCGCCGGGGGAGACGAACAGCTCACCGCGCGGCTGCAATCCCTCGATCGCGTAGGCGGTGGTCCGGCCGGCGCGGTCGGAGACCAGGGCGCCGTTGGTGCGGTGGGCGATCTCCCCCTGCCAGACGTCCCAGCCGTCGAACAGGTGGTTGAGGATGCCCGTGCCCCGGGTGTCGGTGAGGAACTCCGAGCGGAAGCCGATCAGCCCCCGGGAGGGGACGCGGAACTCCATCCGCACCCGGCCGGAGCCGTGGTTGATCATCTTCATCATCCGCCCCTTACGCACCCCCATCTGCTGAGTGACCACCCCGATGTAATCCTCCGGACAGTCGATCACCAGCAGCTCCATCGGCTCGAGGAGCGGGCCGTCGTCGATCCGGCGGGTGATCACCTCGGGCTTGCCCACCGACATCTCGTACCCCTCGCGGCGCATCATCTCGATCAGGATCGCGAGCTGGAGCTCGCCCCGCCCCGAGACCTTGAAGGCGTCCGGAGTGTCCGTGGGCTCGAGCCGGATCGAGACGTTGGTCAGCACCTCCTTCTCCAGGCGCTCCTTGAGCTTGCGGGAGGTGACGTGCTTGCCGTCGCGGCCGCTGAAAGGGGAGTCGTTGATCGACAGCACCATGGAGATCGTCGGCTCGTCGATCTGGATGTGCGGCAGGGCCCGCGGATCCTCCCGCTCGGACAGCGTCTCGCCGATGCTCACCTGCTCGAGGCCGGCGATGGCGACGATGTCCCCTGGACCGGCCTCCGCGATCTCCACCCGTTTCAGCCCTTCGTAGCCGTAGAGCAGGGAGGCCTTGGCCGGCAGGAAGCTGCCGTCGAGACGGCAGACGGCGACCTCCTGCGCCTTGCGCACCCGGCCGTTGAAGATCCTGCCGATGGCCAGCCGGCCCACGTAGTCGTCGTAGTCCAGGTTGGTGAACAGGAGTTGGAGCGGCATGGCGGGATCGAAGCGCGGCGGCGGCACCGAGCGGACGATCTCCTCGAAGAGCGGCTTGAGCGTCTCCTCCAGCCCGTCCGCCGTGAGCCCGCAGCGGCCCGCCCGGGCGTTGCAGTAGAGCACGGGGAAATCGAGCTGCTCCTCGGTGGCGTCGAGGTCAATGAACAGGTCGAAGATCTCGTTGAGCACCTCGCCGGCCCGGGCGTCGGGGCGGTCGATCTTGTTGATCACCACGATCGGCGGCAGGCCGGCCTCGAGCGCCTTGCGCAGCACGAAGCGGGTCTGCGGCAGCGGCCCCTCGCTGGCATCCACCAGCAGCAGGACGCCGTCCACCATCTTCAGCGTCCGCTCCACCTCCCCGCCGAAGTCGGCGTGGCCCGGGGTGTCGATGATGTTGATCCGGGTCCCCAGGAAGTGGATCGACGTGTTCTTGGCCATGATGGTGATGCCCTTCTCGCGCTCGAGGTCGATCGAGTCCATCACTCGCTCGGCCACGTGCTCGTGGGCGCCGAAAGTGCCGCTCTGCCAGAGCATCGCGTCCACCAGCGTGGTCTTGCCATGGTCCACGTGGGCGATGATGGCGAGGTTGCGCACGTCGTCTCGGGTCTCGGAATTCAAGGCCGTCCTCTCGTTCTTTCGGGGAATCTGAAACGGATATTGGGAAAAGCTTACACGCCCCGCACGGGGGGCGGGAGGATACCACAACCGAGGAGAGGAGGGGATTAATCCCGGGGCTGAAAGGTCTGCGCCCCCGGCCGGTTGGCCCTCATCACCCCAGCCCTCTTCTCCCCGCCTCCCCCCCGCCTGACGGGAGAAGAGGGAGAAAGACAGTTGAAGAGCGCGGTTTGAGCCCCTCTCTCCCGTCGGGAGGGGGGGAGGCCGGGAGAGAGGGGTTGGGGAGTGAGGGTCAGCCCCGACGGGGCGGCAACACGCCGGCGAAGACTTCGTCCGCCGTTGGCGCCGTTGCCGCCCGGGTGAGGAACCGGCGCAAGGCAGCGGGATCGTCGCTCGCCTCGAGGGCGGAGCGCGCCGCGTCGTCGACCGTCAGGC
>JAICSG010000931.1 GCA_025937035.1 Thermoanaerobaculia bacterium
CTTCGAGGCGATCTGGCTGCGGGAGGAGGCTCATCGGGCACCGCACATCCTGCAACCGCTCGACGTCTCGGGAGAGCCTGACGCGTCCGCCGTCGATCTGGGACGCGGTGGGGGGAAGGCGATAAGCCCGCGGCCGGCCGGCGGCGCGGTGGCCTTCTGGACCGTCGGGACGGAGCTCGAGGTCCAACTGATCGGCGGAGACGGGGAGACTCTCACGGCGCCGGTGAGCATCCCGGCCGGGAGCGTGACGGACGCCTTCGCCGTTCACCGGCCCAGCGGCGAATTCGTGATGTTGTGGAGCTCGGAAACGCCATTGAGCCGGCCCTTCGCGGACTATGGATACACGGCCCAACGGTTCGACGCCGCGGGCCGTCCCCAGGGGAAGGCTTTCGCCGTCGTGCCGCCCGCGGGCACGGCGGGCAGCTCGTTCGCGGTGGCGGGCCTCGGCGCGGACGGCACGCTGGCCGTGGCGTCTGAGGTCGAGGGGGACGACGGAGACTCCAACACCCAGTTGCGGATCTTCAACGCCGCCGGCCGGCTCAAGGCGGGGCCGATCGAGATCCTTGTCCCCGAGGGGAAGTCCTTTCCGTACACCATCGCCGTGGATGATCGCGGGCGGGTGCTGCTGGTGTGGGCGCCGAGGGGGGACCCGACGCGGGTGCGGGCACGTCTGTTCTCCAGCCGCGGCGAGCCCCAGGGCGACTCGTTCGAGATCGCGTCCCCCGCGAGCAGCGTCACCTATCCGGCGATCCCCTGCGTCGTCTCCGCCTGGGCGGACGGTCAGTGGGTGCTCGCCTGGAATGCGGCCGCCCTGCCCATCACCCAGGGGCCCTGGCAGATCTTCGTCCGCCGTTTCAGCGGCTAGCTCACGGCTGGATCACCTCGCCCGTCGTGGTGTTGTGGATCACGTCCGCCGGCCGGTAGATCCACGGGTGGTAGTGGTTGGTCAGCCAGAGCGGGAGCTGGTTGGGCACCCGGCCGTCGTCGCCGCCCGGGATCACCTCCTCGGCCACGGGGCCGGAGGTCTGAAGGGTGCCGATGAACCGGCGGGCCGGACCGCTGCCGAACATGAACGAGTTGGCGTCCGCCGCCCGGACGTCGTGCGCGGCGGCGTCAATGGTGCCGAAGCCGCCCGAGCGGGCGATCCCCGGCAGGTCCGGCGAGAGGTCGGTGAAGCCGCCGCCCGGCGGGATGTTGAACGGACCGCCCAGCGGGTGCTCGAAGACGACGCGGTGGAGCCTCCCCCACCGGTAGTCGTTCTGGTTGGTCGAATGGTTGAAGGCCGGGGCGAAGGCGTCGCCGGCCAGCAGGTTGAGCGCGCTCTGCAGGCTGGTGAGGAGGGCGGTGTCGCGGGCCGCCTCGGGCGTCGGGGTGTCCGAGCCGAAGAAGTTGACGCCGGAGGAGCCCGGGCCGTCCTCGGTGGGGAAGGCGTCCAGCAGATAGCGGAGGTCCGCGAGCGCCACGTCCCCCGGCGGCAGGTAGTTGCCGAGGCCGAGCCTCTGGAGGGTGGCGTCGATGATCTGCCGGATCGCCTGGCCGCGCCAGACGGAGTAGATCGTTGCCGCCACGCTGTTCGCGATCTCCTGCGGCGACGGGGCCGGGAGGGCCGCCGGGTTGTCCCCCGGATCGAAACCCTCCGGGATGCCGGTGGGGGTGCTGAAGTCCCAATTCTGCAGGCGGCTGATCGCCTCGGACACGCGCGGATCGGCGGCGAGGGCCGCCAGGGCGGCGGGCGCGTCCGGGGCCTTCCCGTTGTTGAAGGCGGCGACCAGATAGGGGACCAGGGCCTGGGCGTCCAGGAGCTGGTTGTTGGCCTGGATGCGCTCGAAATCCTTCGTCGAGAACGTCCCCTTCGCCTTCAGCGTGGCCTCGAGCTGCCGCCGGATCTGGCCGACGCGGTAGCCGCGGTCGTAGCCGATGCCGAGGTAGAAGACGCCGCCGTCGTGCCGGAACTGGTCGAGCACGTCGTTGTCGGTGTTCGTCCCCACCGGATCGTTGTTGGCGTTGTAGATGTACCCCTGCTGCGGATTGACCGTCTGGGGCATCTCCGCGAAGGGGAGCACCTGATAGGGGAAGCCCGGTCCGGGCTGCGTCGTGGCGGTGGCGGGGAGCCACTCGTGCCTCAGCGTGTGGGTGCCGTCGCGGATCAGGAACGGCGGGATGCCGCCATCGGGAGCGCCGAGGGTCTGGAGGTCCTCGCGCAGGGGGAGCCAGGCGCTGGTGAAGTAGGCGATGTTGCCGTCCACGTCCGCGTAGGCGAAGTTCTGCGAGCCGAAGTCGAAGAACTGGAGCCCCTGCTTGAACTCGTCGAGATTCCCCGCC
>JAICSG010000324.1 GCA_025937035.1 Thermoanaerobaculia bacterium
GACCGCGCCGTCCGGCTTGCCCGCCTGGATGGCGGCCACGGCCAGGGGCGGATCGGGCGGCGGGGGCGAGGCCGCCGGGAAGCCGATCGGCACCCGCGTGTCGCCGGTCCCCTCGCCGGCGTTCTCGCCGGTCGTGAAGCGCCAGGCGGTCTCGCGGCGGGTGCAGTTGCCGTGCAGGTCGCAGACTCCGGCGGCCACGCGGGCCGTGTAGGTGCGGCGTGGCTCCAGGAAGACCTGGTGGGGGACGAGGGCCCAGGCGCCGTCGCCCACCGCGTCCACGAAGGCGGGCACGGGGTTGCCGGCGTCGTCGGTGAGGGTGAAGGTGGAGGCGTCGATCCCCGTCACCGGCTCGGAGAAGAAGGCCTTGGGCACCACGTCGCGGGCGATCCCCTGAAGGCCGTCGCCCGGATAGGTGCGGGCGGTGGGCGGGTTGGTGTCCACGGCGCCGCCGCGGACGTCGATCACCACGCTCCGCACCTCCATGGGCACCGGCGGCGCCCCCTCGACCACGGCGGGCTCCACCGACGGGACCCGGCCGTCGCAGAGGCCGCCGAGGACGCAGGGCTCGAGCTGGCGGTCGCCGTTCAGATCCGCCAGGTTGCCCAGGAGCTTCTTGGCCACCACCCCCTCGAAGGACTGGTAATAGACGGCCGCCGTCACCGCGATGGGCCCGCGGGTGCCGGGCGGGACGATCACCGAATAGCGGTCGATCACCGCCGTGGCCCCTTTATTGGGGAGAGGACGGAGGCGGGTGTCGGAGAGGAAGGAGTCATCCCAGACGTCGCCGTCGTGGTCGAGGTCCTGGTAGACCGGCACGCCGCGCGGATTGCGGCGATCGATCACCTTCCCCTGGGTATCCACCGGCAGGCCGTCGCCGTTGACCTGGAGGTTGCGCGGCGTGGCGTAGGCGAGCTCCAGGGTGGGGCAGCCGTCGCCCAGGGAGGCGATGGCCTTGAATTGGACGGCGTACGGATCGGGTGAGCCGGCGGGCAGCCGCCACTCCTTGCAGCGGGGGTAGTTGGGATCCGCCATCTCCTCATGCGTCAGATATCCGACTCCTTTCGACGCGCGCTTCCAGTGCGAGTCCCAGAGGTCGAGCTCGCGGCCGGAGTCGAGGTCGAAGGCGCGCACCGCCACCCAGGCGGCCCGCCCCTCGGGGAAGCCGGAGGGGAAGTCGTGGCCGCTGCCGCTGTTGGTCACCGTCACGCGCAGGGGGGCGCGCCCGCCGGGATCGGCCATCTGAGGGGCCTTCAGATCGAGGTCGAGCACGTTGCGCAGGCGGTCCCAGGCCAGCCGCGAGTGCTGGGTGATGGCGCCGCGGGACGAGACGTTCTCGAAGAAGGCGTTGTGGTACGGGCTCTTCTCGTCCGCCGAGGTGAAGCTGTAGATCGACAGCTCGGGATAGGGCTCGGGGGAGCCGGTCTCGCTCACGTCCGCCCCCACCAGGCGGGTCACGAAGGTGTTGCCGCCGATGAAGTGGTGGCTGAAGGCCGGCGCGCGCTCCGGGCCGTCGTTGGCCAGGCGGCCGGCGCGCGGCGGCGCCGGGTGGCCGTCCTGGTAGAGGGTCTGGGCGGTGCCGGGCTGGCCGAAGTCCTGCTGCATGTGGCAGGTCTGGCAGTCGCGCTTGAAGCGGGGATCGAAGTTGCGGTTCCCCGGCCGGTCGGCGTAGCGGCTGGCGGCCCATTCCGAATAGGTGCGCTCGATGGGGAACCCTCCGACCCAGCGGCCCAGGCGGTTCTTCACCGTCAGCGGATTGGTGACGTCGTGGCAGGCGGCGCACATCTCGGCCCGCTCGTGGAGGGCCTGGTAGTACCCCTCGTGCCCCGAGCGCTGGATCTGCTGATGGGGGACCTCGGCCTTGAAGACGCCGCTCAGATAGGCGTCCTTCTTGTCTTTCGGAGGATGGGCCGAGAGCGGGCCCACGTACTCCGGGAAGGCGATGGCGTGCGGCGAGAGCTTGTAGGCCCCGGCGCCGACGGCGTACCCCTGGGTGGGGGAGGCCGGATCGGGGACGTTCGCGCGGTCCTGCTGGCTCTCCGGCTGGAGCTTCGCCCGGCTGGCCGTGCCCGGCACCGAGGGGTAGGGGGTGCCGGACTTGTGGGCGTAGCCGCCGAAGGGCATCTCGCGGGTGTCGGTGAAGGTGTGGCAGATGGCGCAGAAGATCCCGCGCTTGCCCGCGTCGGTGTTGCGGAAGTGCGACTCCAGGGTGGCGAAGGCCAGGCCGGTGCCGTTGTCCGAGGTCGGGTTGTACTCCGGATCGAGCCGGCCGTGCTCCTGGCCGGAGAGCGGATCGGCGGTCACCGCGGCCAGCGGCACGTTGTCCGCGTAGTTGGCCGGCATGTGGCATTGGGTGCAGAAGCCGTCGAGCAGGGAGCCGGGACGGGTGGTGGTGGCGCTGCCGGTGCCGGTGTCGAAGGTGCTGGCGCAGCCGCCGCCGGCGAAGGGGTTGACCACGGCCCGCTCGGTGCCGTCCGGCGGCGCCGGGGCCTCGCAGCTCCCCGCCGTGGAGGTCTGCCGGGAGGCGAGGAGGAAGGCCGCGCGCCACCCCGGATCCCGCCAGGAGCTCGACATCATGGAGCCGTTCCACTCGCTGAAGATCCTGGCGTGGCAGGTGGCGCACTTGCCGGGGTTGTGCGCCCCCTCCCAGGCCTCCTCGAAGGGGGGCGGGAAGTGCCGCGCCTCGGCCACGTCATAGGGTGGCGCCTGCGGCAGACGGTTGGGGAGCTCCCCCGACTGAGGCTCGGACTGGCGGGCCAGAGCCACCAGGGCGACGCAGGGGATCAGGGCGAGCAGGGCCAGGGCCCAACGCTTCAGGACGTGCCTCATAGATCCTCCGGCAAGAGATCCAAGAATTTCAGCGAGACATCACTTGACGGGCTCACTTTTCGGTCAAACGAGCACCCTCGCTAATGGGTATGGTGCTATTCGCGTGATTTAGCGGGCCATCGTCGACGCGGTCGCCCCGATATCGTTGGATCTCTTTTCTGGAGGACATCGGTATGGGCTCGTCTATGGACAGGTCTCGGTGCGTCCTCTTGCTCGCGATGCTCGTCGCGAGCCCGGCCCTCGCGGCCAGCTTCGATCCGGCATCCACCTTCGAGGTGCAGTGCAGCGGCTGCCACAGCGTGGGGCGCGGGGTGGTGGTGGGGCCGGACCTCGCGGGGGTGACCTCGCGCCACCCGCCGGAGTGGCTCCACGCGTTCATCCGTTCGTCCCAGGGGATGGTCAAGAAGGGGGACGAGGCCGCCAAGACCCTGTTCGGGAAGTTCGGCAAGGTCATGCCCGACCACGACTTTTCCGACGAGCAGATCGACACCCTGCTGAGGTTCATCGCCTCGGGCGGCCCCAAGCCGCCGGCCCGCTTCCGCCTGGCGCGGACAGCGACCCCGGCCGAGATGGCGCGCGGCCAGGCCCTGTTCACCGGCGCGGCGCCGCTCGCCCACGGCGGTCCCCCCTGCAGCGGCTGCCACAGCGCGGGGCCCGAGAGGGTCTGGCGCGGCGCCACCCTGGCGGCGGACCTCACGCGGGTCTACGAGCGCTATCCGGACGCCTGGCTGACCCGGGCGCTCCTGGAGTCCCGCTATCCGCTGATGGCGGTCTACCGCGACCGGCCGCTGACCGACGACGAGGCGTTCGCCCTCAAGGCCTTCCTGTACAGGAGCTCGCGCTCGGAGGCCCCGGCCGATCCGCTCTCCTCGACGGTGCCCCCGTTCTTTTTGGGGATCGGCGGCTCGGGGATCGCCCTCTGGCTGGCCCGGCGGTCGCGGCGGCGTCCTGAGGGTGTGGAATGAGGCCCGCCGTCTTCCTCTACGGGATCTTCCCCTACCTCGCCGTGGCGCTCCTGGTGGGCGGCACGGCCTGGCGGTACCTCGTGGCCGGCCGGAGAGAAGGTGCTGTTTTGGGGATATCGGAGGCCCGGCGGCGGAGCGCTCCCCTCTATCACGGCTCGGCGGCCTGGCGCTGGGGTTTCGGCCTGGTGCTGCTGGGGCACGCAGGGGCCTTCCTGGTGCCGCGCTGGCTGCTGGCCTGGAACCGGGTGCCGGTCCGCCAGACGCTCCTGGAGGCGACCGGTTTCCTGATCGGCGTCATGGCCCTCGCCGGGCTCCTGCTGCTGCTCCGCGAGGCGCGCGGGCGCTGGCCGTTGCCGGATTTCGTCCTCGTCCTCCTCCTCGCCACCTCCCTCGGCTCCGGGCTGGCCTCGGCCACCCTCTACCGCTGGGGCTCCTCCTGGTACGCCCTGTCGCTCCTCCCCTGGTTCCAGTCGCTGCTGGGGCTGGCGCCCGACGTCTCGCTGGCGGCCGGGCTGCCGGCGACCGTCCGGCTCCACGTGCTCTCGGGGCTCGCGGCGGCGGCGCTCCTCCCGTTCACGCGCGCGGTCTTCGCCCTGGCCGGGCCGGTCTTCGATGTCTCCAAGAGGATCGCGGCGCTGCGGGCGAGCCGGTGGGCGATGGCCGGAGTGGAGGCCGCCATGGCGCTGATGACCGTGCTCTTCCTGGTCGGCGCCTTCCAGCGGGTGGGGGTCAGCCAGGGGTACGAGCCGGCCCAGCCGATCGCCTTCTCCCATCGCATCCACGCCGGCGACTACCACATCGCCTGCCAGTACTGCCATTTCGCGGCCGAGAAGAGCCGCCACGCCGGCATCCCGCCCGAGGGCGTGTGCATGAATTGCCACTCCAAGCTCAAGGTGACCTCGGCGGAGATGGAGAAGCTCAAGGAGGCCGTCTCCCAGCGGCGGCCCATCCGCTGGGCCCGCATCCACCAGTTGCCGGACTTCGTCTTCTTCAGCCACAGCCAGCACGTGCGCGGCGGCCGGGTGGCCTGCCAGCGGTGCCACGGGCCGGTGGAGACCATGGAACGGGTGCGTCAGGAAGAGCCGCTGGTGATGGGCTGGTGCCTCGACTGCCATCGCCGCGAGGGGGTGGTCACGGCCGCGCTGCGGGGCGGCCGCCAGCTCCACCCGGCCATCGGCGGATTGGATTGCGGGAAATGTCATTACTAGGCCAACTAGGGGAATCGACATGCTCAAGATTCTTGAAGACGCCGGAGGGCCCGGGGAGGGCTGGGACCTGGGGGAGGCGAGCCGTCGAGATTTCCTGAAGCTGATGGGGTTCAGCCTGGGGGCGGCGGCGCTGGCGAGCTGCACTCCGATCCCGGAGCGGCAGGCGGTACCGCCGCTCACGCTCGCCGACGGGGCGCCGCTGCCCGGCGTCGAGACCTGGTACGCCACCACCTGCGGCGGCTGTGGCGCCGGGTGCGGTCTCCTCGCCAAGACCCGCGACGGCCGGCCGATCAAGATCGAGGGGAACCCCTCCTCGCCCGTCTCCGGCGGCGCCACCTGCGCCGTGGGGCAGGCGTCGGTGCTCTCGCTGTATGAC
>JAICSG010000579.1 GCA_025937035.1 Thermoanaerobaculia bacterium
CCGCGGCTGGCCCTGGAGATGCAGCGCCGCCGCACCGATCTCCTGCGCTCCTTCCCCGACCCGCTCGGGGAGGACCGCGCGGCGCTCGCCCTCTGGTACGTGACCTACGGCCGGCGCGAGTACCGGCTGCCGGCCGCCGCCGTCCGGCCGGTGCTCCACACCCTGCCTCTGCGGCAGCAGGCCTGGGCCCTGCTCTGGTGGGAAAAACAACGCCGCCGCGCTCTGATCCCCGGGGCCGCCGAGGAGCCTGCGGAGGAGTCGTACATCCTGCCCCGCGCCACCGGCCCCGAGGGGATCAGCGTGATCGGCTGGGCCACGGCGCCCACCGGCGTCGGCGAGGCCTGTCGGGGGACCCTGGCGGCGCTCGACCGCGCGGGCATCCCCTGCGCGCTCTGGACCCTGGACGGCCGCGCCGACGGCGCGCCGGGCGCGGCGGACGAGGCGGCCTCCCAGGGGCTCCCCTACGAGCCGCTCCTCTTCCACGTCAACGCCGACATGATGGAGACCGTGCAGAGCCGGATGCCCGGCCCTCTCGTCCTCGGCCGCCACCGCATCGGCTACTGGTTCTGGGAGCTGTCGCATTTCCCGCTCTGCTTCGCGCCGGCGTTCCAATGTGTGGACGAGGTCTGGGCCCCGACCCGCTTCTGCCAGGAGGCCTATCAGTCCATCTCCCCCGTGGAGGTGCGCTGGATGCCCCCCTGCGTTCAGCCCACCGAGGCGGCGCCGGCCGACCGCGCGGCCCTGGGGGTGAAACCGGGGGAGTTCCTCTTCCTGTACTGCTTCGACGTCCTGAGCGTGCCCGAGCGGAAGAACCCTCTCGGCCTGCTCGCCGCCTTCGCCCAGGTGGCGCGGAGCTCGGGACGCCCCGTCCGCCTGCTGCTCAAGGTAAATCACGCGGAGGCCCAGCCGGAATACGTGGCGGATCTGCGCAGCCAGGCTGAAGGGCTGCCGGTGACCCTGCAGGTGGGGACCCTGCGCCGCGAGGCGCTGAACGGCCTCACCGCCGCCTGCGACGCCTACGTCTCCCTCCACCGCTCCGAGGGTCTCGGCCTGCCCCTGATCGAGGCCATGTATCTGGGCAAGCCGGTGATCGCCACCGGCTACGGCGGGGTGACCGACTTCCTCGACGACGAGACCGGCTTCGTGGTGCGCCACCGCCTCACGGCTCTGGAGAAGCCCGAGGGGCCCTATCCGGCCGGCGCCGTGTGGGCCGAGCCGGACGTCGACCACGCCGCCGCCCTGATGCGCGCCCTGGCCAACGCGCCGGAGAGCGCGGCGGCGCGGATCGAGGCCGCGCGGCGGCGGGTCCACGAGCTGTACGCCCCGGAGGCCGCCGGCGAGCGCCTCCGGCGGGAGCTGGCGCGCATCCGCGGCCGGAGACAGGACGCGGCGTGAACGGCTCCGGGACGTTCCCCCTCCAGACCGCCGGCCGGGTGCTGCGGGCCGAGGGGTGGGCGGCCCTCCGCGAGCGCGTCTCCGACCGCCTGCGCGACAGCCTGCGCCGGCGCTCCTTCCGCGCCGCGGCCAGCCTCTCGGACCTGCCGCCCATCCCGGTGCTCAACCTGCTCTCCACCGTCCCCACCCCGCGGCTGGGCGGGATGCAGCTCCAGCTCCTCACCCGCATGGAGAGCGAGGCGCGGCGCCGGCCGCTGGCCCTCCTCTACCCCGAGGCGGAGAGCTACCGGCTGGAGATCTCCGCCTCCGGCCGCCGGCTCGCGCTGCGGCCCGGCGACGGTCCTCCTCCCTCTCCAGTCGCCCTGCGGGACGCCGCCTTCGAGCGCGCCACCGCCCGCGCCGCCGCCGAGGTGGGAGCGTCGGCCCTGCACGTCGAGGGGCTGTCGGCCATCCCCCTGGCCTCGCTCCTGGAGCTCCACCGCTCCGGGCTGGCGCTGATCCTCTCGGTCCACGACTTCAGCCTCTTCTGCCCCCGGCCGCACCTGCTGGAGGTACCGCAGCTCCGCTTCTGCCACTACTCGCGCGACCCCGAGCGATGCGCCCGCTGCCTCGGCCAGGACTGGCCCGTGGGCCTGGGCTTCCAGGAGGAGCGCCGGGAGATCGCCCGCGAGCTCCTCCAGGCCGCGGCGGCCGTGGTCTACCCCTCCGAGTTCCTCCGCCGCCGACATCTGGAGCTGTTCCCGGGCCTGCCCGCGGAGCGCCAGCGGGTGATCGAGCCCGCCAGCCCCGAGGTCACCCCGGCGCCGGCCTGGCGGGAGGGACCGGTGCGCCACGTGGCCTACGTCGGCCAGGTGCAGCCGCACAAGGGGGCTCTGGTCTTCGAAAACGTCGTCCAGCGGCTGCCGCCGAAGGCCGCTCCGGGGCTGCGCTGGAGCGCCTACGGCGGCGGCGATCCCGAGCTCCTGCGCCGCCTGCGCCGGCTCCCCCGCGTGGGCGTCCACGGCTACTACCGCTCCGGATCGCTGGTCGGCCGCCTGCGCCGCGACCGCGTCGATCTCGCTCTCCTGCTGTCGGTCTGGCCGGAGTCCTACAACCTGGCGCTCTCCGAATGCCGGATGGCGGGCGTCCCCGTGGTCGCCTTCGATCATGGGGCGATCGGCGACCGGGTGCGCCGGGACGGCGGCGGGCTGCTGGTCGATCCCGCCCGGGGGGCCGAGGGGATCGTCTCCCTGCTGCGCGAGATGATCGACGGCCGGCAGGCCCCCCCTCGCGAGCCCGCCCCCGGCGCCGCTCCTCCCCCCTCGGCGGACGGCGTGGCGGGTGCCTTTGAGGACCTCTACCGGGAGCTCGGCTTGAGATGAGCCTCCGCCGCGGGCACGGCCTCGAAGATGCGGCTCCGCAGGAGCCCCTTGGTCTGCATCTTGTAGCGGGCCAGCACGCCGAGCACCGCGAAGCCGTAGCGCACGCTGCGCCGGAAGCCGATCTGCGAGGCCTCGGGAAAATAGCGGGTCTGGATCGGGATCTCCTGGATGCGCAGCCCCGCGAACACCCCCTGGGCGATGATCTCGGTGTCGAAGACGAAGTCGTCCGAGTTGCGCTCCAGGTTGACCGTCTCCAGATAGCGCCGGCTGTAGGCGCGCAGCCCCGAGTGGTACTCCGAGAGGAAGGTGTAGAAGGTGGCGTTGGCGACCGCCGTGAGGAAGATGTTCGCCAGGTACTTCCACTTGGGCATCCCCCCCTCCAGCGGCCGGCCGCCCAGCATGCGGCTGCCGAACACGGCGTCGCACTGGTCGCGCAGCAGCGGCGTCACCAGCTCGGGGATCGTCCTGGGATCGTACTGATGGTCAGGGTGGACCATGACCACGATGTCCGCCCCGCGGGCGAGCGCCTCGCGGTAGCAGGTCTTCTGGTTCCCGCCATACCCCCGGTTGCGCGGATGCACGAGGGTGTGGAGACCCAGCGACCGCGCCACCTCCACCGTGCGGTCGCGGCTGGCGTCGTCGACCACCACCACGTCGTCCACCCACTCCATCGGCAGGTCGCGCCAGGTGCGCTCCAGGGTCTTCTCGGCGTTGTAGGCCGGCATCACGACGCAGATCTTGCGGGTACGGTCCTCGCGCGGCATGGCGGGGATCTTAACTCGCGGCGGGGTGGTTCCAGTTTGGCGGCTCTGGGGTCCCCGGCAGGGCGGCCCTCATCACCCCGGCCCTCTTCTCCCGGCCTCCCCCCCTTCCCGACGGGAGAAGAGGGAGATCGGCCGCGGGATGCTGTCGTAGGGGCGGGGGGTGGCCCCCCCCCGCCCCCGTGGGGCACGGGGCACGC